>CAVKLO010000139.1:0-5128 GCA_963656985.1 Bulleidia sp.
CATCATCACCGGCCTGTCGATGTTCTTCTCCTCCTTGAAATCCTTGAAGGCGTCGATCAGGGTTACAATGTTTTCTTTTTCCATATCTGTTATTCTATTGTTTTCAGCATTTCATCCGCTTCAGCTCCGCTTATGCCCTTCGAACTCACGGTCAGCGAGTAGTCCTCGACGTCGCGGTCGAACTCCGCAAGCACCGCACGATGCACGCTCTCGCAGTCCTCAAGCGACACCGGAGGGACCTGACGGTCCAATATCACCTCTATCACATTATCGTCCTCGTCATAGTCGAGAGCCACCACGCTGAGGGCGCGCTCCCGCGCCGCCCTCTCTATCACTTCCTGAAGCAATGTCCTGTCCATAATTCCTATCAAGCCCGTGACCACAAAAAAAGGAAGCTCCTTTAGCCCCCTTTCTCTGTCACACTCGGCAAAGATACGCATAATAAAAGACATACGCAAAAAATCGGGACCTTTCTGTTTCCCGATAGGCATATTTATTGTACATTTGCCGCGTCTAAACATCATCGATATGGAATTTACTGCACGCGAGCTGGCGCAGATACTGAACGGAACCGTGGACGGCAATCCCGAAGCGCGCGCCACATCTTTCGCCAAGATAGAGCACGGAAAAGAAGGCCAGCTCTGCTTCTTCGCAAATCCCAAATATGAAAAATACGTTTATACCAGCAAGGCGAGCATTCTTCTGGTAAATGCCGACTTCTCTCCTAAGGAGCCTGTCGCCCCGACTATGATACGCGTGGAGAACGCCTACACCTCTCTGGCGCAGCTGCTCAAATACGTGTCAGACCGGCGCAAGGCATACCGCCGCCACCGCGCCTGGAGCGCGAGCGTCGCCTGCTCCGCCAAGATAGGCAGAAAGGTAAGCATCGGAGCGCACAGCACAGTGGGCAGAAAATGCAGGATAGGCGACTGCTGCATCATCCACGACAATGTCTCCATCGGGGAAGGCACCGTCATCGGCCATCACTGCATAATATATCCCGGCGTGAGAATCTACCCGGGGATGGTAATCGGCGACCGCGTGATCCTCCACGCCGGCGCTGTCATCGGCTCCGACGGCTTCGGCAACGCCCCTCAGAGCGACGGGACCTGGAAAAAAATCGAGCATCTGGGGAACGTCATAATAGGCAACGATGTGGAAATCGGTGCGAACACCACCGTGGACCGCGCGGAAATGGAATCCACCATCATCGGCAACGGAGTGAAGATAGACAATCTCTGCCAGATTGCACACAACGTGCAGATCGGAGACAATACCGTGATGGCGGCCCTCAGCGGCATCGCCGGCTCCACTAAAATCGGCAAGAACTGCATTCTGGCCGGACAGGTCGGCATCGTGGGGCATCTGACCATCGCCGACAACACCACCGTCTGCGCCAAGGCCGGAGTCATAGGCAATATACGCAAGAGCGGACAGGTCTGGATGGGCAGCCCGGCCATACTCCACGGCACCTTCCTCCGCAGCTACGCCGCGTTCAAGCACAGCGGCGAGGAGCAGAAGTAGGGGTAAACAATTGTAGATATTGATTTTTTGCTTACCTTTGCCGCCTATGGACATTAAACGACAGCTGACGCTCAGACAGGAGTGTTCTTTCGAGGGCAAAGGCTTACATACCGGCAAATACGCCAGACTTACCGTGAAGCCGGCTCCGGAGAACACCGGAATCGTATTTCACAGGATGGATCTGGGAGCCGACGCTTTCGTGGAAGCGCTCGCGGAGAACGTAAGCAATACGGCCAGAAGCACCACCATCTGCAAGGACGGAGTCTGCGTCATCACTATAGAACATCTTATGTCCGCGCTCACTGGAGTGGGTGTGGATAACGCCATAATAGAACTGGACAATGAAGAAGTCCCCATTCTCGACGGGAGCGCCCGCTTTTTCGCCGAAGCTTTCCTGAAGACGGGACTGAAAGTCCAGAAAGCCGACCGCGTATATATCAACCTGAGCGGGGACCTGGAGATCAGCGACCCCGAAACCGGATCCCGCATAAAGTTCAGCCCCGCCGACAAGCCTTCCTACGACGTGACCGTGGATTTCGGCTCGAAAGTTCTCGGGGTGCAGACCGCACACTGGGACCTGTCCCTGGACTACGACACGCAGATAGGCTGCTGCCGCACCTTCGTGTTCTTCCACGAGATAGAGTACCTCTTCAAGAACAATCTCGTGAAGGGCGGAGACCTGGACAACGCCATCGTCATAGTGGAGCATCCCGCAAGCGAGGAGCAGGTCAGCAATCTCACCGCACTTTTCAACTGCCCCGGACTCAAGGTCACGGGACACGGATATCTGAATAACATCAAGCTGCACTTCGAAAACGAGTGCGGACGTCACAAGCTTCTCGACCTCATCGGAGACCTGCGTCTGGCGGGAGGCTATCTTAACGCGAAGATCGTCGCGTTCAAGCCCGGGCACAAACTGAACACCAGGGCTGCGGCCGCGATACGCGATCTTACTAAAAAATCAGGAAATGAATAAAATACACCCTACCGCCATCGTCCATCCGGGAGCGATTCTCGGGGACAATGTGGAAATCGGCCCTTACGCCTACATCGATGACAACGTGACCATCGGGAACGGCTCCAAGATTCACCCGCACGCTGTGATATACTCTTATGTGAAGATGGGAGAGAACTGCGAAGTCTTCCCGGGAGCCGTGGTGGGAGCCATCCCGCAGGACCTCAAGTTCGAAGGTGAAGTGACCTACGTCGAGATCGGAGACAACGTCACCATCCGCGAGTGCGCCACCATAAACCGGGGCACCAAGGCCAGCCACAAGGGCGTGACCAAAATCGGAAACAACACTCTCATAATGTCCTACGTGCACATCGCGCACGACTGCCACGTGGGCAACCACTGCATACTCGTAAGCTATGTGGGCATCGCGGGCGAGACTGACGTGGACGACTGGGCCATCATCGGCGGGGGCACCAAGGTGCATCAGTTCAGCCACATCGGCGCACACGCTATGGTCGGCGGCCAGTCCGCCATAAACAAGGACATCCCGCCGTACTCCATCTGCGGCAGGACTCCCATCTGCTACGCCGGCATAAACATCGTGGGCCTGCGCCGCAGAGGCTTCAGCTCGGAGGTGATCCGCAACATAAAGGACATCTACGACACCATCTATTTCCAGGGTTTCAACTTCACCGACGGATGTTCCAAGGTGGAGGCCGGATTCCCGCCTTCGGAAGAGAGGGACACCATCCTGAACTTCATCCGCAGTTCGAAGAGAGGCATAGCGAAAGCGAACGACTCGAACGAAAAAGGCTCCATCGAGTAAAGCGGATGCTGCTCGGAACAGCATATTTTCCACCCATAGAATACTTCGCCGCCATCGCGGCGGAGTTTTCTTTATCCCCCGAAGCCAAAGTCCCCGCGCAAGTCTGGATCGAGGCGCGGGAGACCTATCAGAAGCAGTCCTACCGCAACCGCTGCAAGTTCTACGCGGCAAGCGGCCTGCAGACTCTCAGCTTCCCCGTAGTCCACGAAGGCGGCAGGCACAGCCTGCCAATCTCGGAAATCCGCATAGACTGGAGCGTGCCTTGGCTGCAGCGCACGGAGCGGGCCATCACTTCGGCCTACGAGTCCTCGGCCTATTTCGACTACTATAAAGACGAACTCTTCTCCCTGCTGGAAAAGCGTCCTGAAAGGCTGTTCGATTTCAATCTCAGCATCATACGTTTCTTTCTCGACAAGACAGGGATAGAGGCCGACCTGCGGATGACGCAGCAGTGGACTCCCCCCGGGTCCGGCATCTACGGGCGGGACCTGCGTGAAGTCATCCACCCCAAGAGAGAGAACGGCATACTGGAGGAACTGGGGCTGAAAAAGCCGTACTTCCAGGTCTTCGCCCGCAAGCACGGCTTCATCGCCAATCTTTCCATTATGGACCTTCTCTTCAATGAAGGCCCGGACTCGATACTCTGGCTGAAAAAACTTTAGAAACCTGTTCTCAGAACCTCCAGCCGAAGGTCGCCACGAACTCCATAAGATTCCGCTTCATAGTGATCTCCGGGGTCAGGAAATCATTGTTCACGGTACCGTCAGCATTGTAATACACATACGGTGTATAGTAGGAAGCCGGATACTTCGTGCCTCTGAGGGCGAAATCGCAGAAGAATGCGGAATCGGAGCTGTAGCCCACGCCGCAGGACAGGCTCCTGAGTTTCGTGTCCACAAAGTCTGTATTCCTCGCGGTCATAGCATAGCCCAGACGCAGCGCGAGCTTCGGAACAGGCTTCGCCTCCACTCCGATGCGGAGCATATCGGAAAAACCGGCATAGGTCCTGATTTCTTCGTTCACATCGGAGAAGGTATTGTAGGAGTCTCCCTTCTCCTCATAGTGCATATCGCGATAATCCGCTCTCTCGTAATCCACGCTCACGAGACCGAAGCGGCCGAAGGTGTAAGCGGCTCCGAGATTGAATCTCCAAGGAGAATAGATATAGTACGAGTATTCTCCCTGCGGGGAAGTGGAGCGGTTCGTGGAGTTGCTGAACTTGGAACTGTTGCTGATCTGGAAGCGCTCGTTCACCTCAAGGGCGGTAGGCGTCTGCACTGCGGCTCCGAGACGTAAGCCGGCGAAAGGCAGCCAGATGGCGCCTATCTTGGCATATACTCCCGAAAGGTCGGCAGTATAGGCGTAAGAGTTCGCGCCGCGCATAAAGCTGACCTTCTCGCCGTTATCATAGTCGAAGGTGAAGTCGGCGGAATTCTCGGCTGTCTCGCTCAGACTCTCGGAAAAAGCGTAATGGCCGCAGGGGAAACCGAGATTCACTCCGAGGAATAGTCTGTCGGAGAAATTCATCGCATAGTTCAGCACGATGTCATATCTGGTTCCCGAGACTTTACGGGAGTAGGCTCTTTCGAGATAGCCGGCAGTGTAGATGTCATAGCTGCCGTCAGGGTTTTGTTTGACCTGCTCGGTCGCCGCCACGAAGTTGTTGCCGGCGAAATCGCTTATGAGTCCCGACTGATATGCGCTCACGGACTGCCACTGACAGTTGTTCCAGGCGCTGGAGGACGCGAGGACGGCCGGGTCATATCCCGCCGCCTGCGCATAAGAGGCTATGGAGCCGAAGATGGAGGTCCGGTCTCCTCCGC
>CAVKLO010000140.1:0-5095 GCA_963656985.1 Bulleidia sp.
CCCCGCGATGGGGGATGCCTACTATAACCGCGGACTGGTGCTCATCTATCTCAAAGACAAGGAGAAAGGCTGCATCGACCTCTCCCGCGCAGGCGAGCTGGGAGTCTCCGACGCCTATAGTGTCATCGCCAGATATTGTGAAAACGAGCAGCAATGATAAAGTTCATCAGCTTTTCCAGCGGCAGCTGCGGCAACTGCTACTTCATCTCGTCGGAGGAACCCGGGCGCGAACCGGCCGGCATCCTCATAGACGCGGGGGTCAGCATCCGCAAGCTCAAAAAAAACCTGTCGGACAAGGGTTACGGCCCCGGCTCCTTTTCCTCGATTCTGGTGACCCACGACCATCTGGACCATATAAGACATCTGGGCTCATTCTGCAAGAATCTCTGCAAGCCCGTCTATGCCACCCCGGTGCTCCACGCCGCCCTCGCCTCGCACAGCTTCACGAAAGACCATATAGCCTCCTGCCGACGGGAACTCTCGCCGGAGGCGTGGAACGAGATAATCCCGGGGCGCGTCAGCGCCAGATGCTTCATCGTGCCTCACGACGCCACGGAGACGGTGGGATACGCGCTCAGCATCGACGGCTACTCCCTCGTGATAATGACAGACATAGGAAGGATGACCGAAGAGGCCCTTCACTATGCCTCGCAGGCCGACACCGTAGTGATCGAGTCCAATTATGATATGGATATGCTCATCGCCGGGCCGTACACGCACGAGCTGAAGATGCGCATCTGCCAGGGAAACGGGCACCTGAGCAACGACGAGTGCGCCGCCGCCATACGGCAGTTCTACACCTCGCGCCTCAGGCACATCTTCCTCTGCCACCTGAGCGAGAACAACAACACCCCCGACCGGGCCTACCGCTGCGCGGTCGATGCCCTCGGGCAGCTGGGCCTGCGTCCTGTGAGCAGGAACTCCTGGCTCCTCACCGGTCCGGAAGGCAGGACAGTGACACTCCGGACTCTGCCCCGGCGCACGCCCTCGCAGCTCTTCACCCTCGACGGATAGAGCCTTTCACCCAAATCCGCAGCCACAGTATGAAAGAATTCACCAAAATGATACGGCGTTACATCGCGCCTTACAGCAAGTACCTCTGGGGTTCAGTTCTTATGAACATACTCTCGGTGGTGCTGAACCTCTTCTCCTTCTCGCTGATCGTCCCCATCCTGAAGATCCTCTTCAGTCTGGACGACGGCACCTACAGTTTCATCCCCTGGGACAGCGCTGATGTGGCCACGAAGGACATTCTGCTGAACAACCTCTACTACGGTGTGACCTCCCTCATCGCCGCCTGGGGCCCGGCCCGCGTGCTGCTCGCCCTCTGCGCAGCCCTCTGCTTTATGACCGCCCTCAAGACGGCCTGCTACTTCGGCTCGGCCGCAGTGATGATTCCTATGCGCACGGGAGTGGTGAAGGACATCCGTATGGACATCTACAACAAGATACTCTCCCTCCCTCTGGGCTTCTTCTCGCAGGAGAAGAAGGGCGACATCATCGCCAGGATGAGCGGTGACGCGCAGGAGGTCGAGTCCTCAATCACGAGCACGATGGATATGCTCATAAAGAACCCCATCCTCATCGTGGGCTACTTCGCCGCCCTGCTCTTCATCTCCTGGGAGCTGACACTCTTCACCATCCTCTTCGCCCCGGCTATGCTCTGGATTATGGGCAAGATAGGCAAGAAGCTGAAAGAGAAGTCTCTGGAGGCCCAGGCGCTGTGGAGCGACACTATGTCCCAGGTCGAGGAGACACTCGGCGGACTGCGCGTCATCAAGGCCTTCCTCGCCGAGGGCAAGATGAGCGCGCGCTTCGACCTCATCACCGGCGCGATGAGAAACAAGAACAGCCGCGTCGCCACCCGTCAGGCTCTGGCGCATCCGGTCAGCGAATGTCTGGGCACCATAATGATAGCCATAGTGCTCTGGTTCGGCGGCACCCTCATCCTTAAGGCCGACTCTCCCATCGACGCTCCGACCTTCATCTATTATATGGTGATACTCTACAGCGTCATAAACCCTATAAAGGACCTCTCGAAGGCGGCCTACGGCATCCCTAAGGGTATGGCCTCGATGGAGAGGATAAACAGGATACTCGAAAGCGAGTCTGACATCGTGGAAGTGGAGAACCCCGAGCCTCTGGAGAGTTTCGAAAAGGGCGTCAGCTTCCGGGGAGTGTGCTTCAGCTATCCCGGCAGCGAGCGCAAGGTGCTCTCCGACATAGATCTGGACATCCCGAAAGGCCGCACCGTCGCCATAGTGGGAGCCTCCGGAGCGGGCAAGACCACCCTTGTGGACCTCATCCCGCGTTTCTACGACATCAGCTCAGGAAGCATCAGCATAGACGGCAAGGACATCCGCCGGTGCCGCATCAGGGACCTCAGGGCCCTGATGGGCAATGTGAACCAGGACCCCATCCTTTTCAACGACACCATCTTCAACAATATAGCCTTCGGCGTGGAAGGAGCCACGATGGAGCAGGTCGAGGCGGCCGCCAGGATAGCGAACGCCCACGACTTCATTATGGAGAAGGAGGACGGATACTTCACGAACATAGGAGACCGGGGCTGCAGGCTCTCGGGAGGCCAGCGGCAGAGGATCAGCATCGCCCGCGCCATACTGAAGAATCCTCCTGTCCTAATTCTGGACGAAGCCACGGCCTCGCTCGACACCGAGTCCGAGAGACTCGTGCAGGAGGCTCTCGACCGCCTTATGTCGAACCGCACCACCATAGCCATCGCGCACCGTCTCTCCACCATAAAGGGAGCGGACGAGATCATCGTGATGGACGAGGGCCGCATAGTGGAGAGGGGCAGACACGAGGAACTTCTCGCCCTCGGCGGCTACTACCGGAAACTTAACGATATGCAGGCGCTATGAGCAGACGCAGACGCTCCAGGAAGAATCACACGCTGAGAATCTGGCTTTTCCGCTTTCTCTTCGCGGCCTATCTCGCAGCCGTGGTATGGCTGTGCTTCGGACACTTCGAGGACATCAGGCACTTCGACTTTACATTCTTCGGCATCCCCAAGGACAAGATAGTCCATTTCTGTATGTTCCTTCCTTTCGTGTTTTTCGCCCGCTGGTCCTTCGACTGGAGGCAGGACAAGCTCTGGCGCAGGATACTCATCTATTTGTTCATTATTATGGTAGGCCTTATGCTCGGGGCCGCCACCGAGGTGGGGCAGGGGCTCACCGACTATCGCAGCGAAGACCCTCTGGACTTCTATGCCGACTCTCTGGGCATAGCCGTTGGAGCCGTTCTGACCGTTATGACTGAATTACTCTTCGTTAAAAAATATGACTAAGCACATAATGACACTTCTGGCCGCCGCTCTGCTATGCTGCGGCCTCACAGCCCGTAACATCACGGAGGATTTCGTCCCAGTGCAGGACTCCCTGAAAGTCCTTCTCCGGGAGAGAACCACGGTATCCACAAATCCGAGGATAAGCAAGATTCTTCGCCGGGGGAACAGGCTCGACTTCTATTTCACCCGCGAACTGGGCGACTACGCCTGGCGCAGCGAAGACATCAAATGGCTCCGCACCACACTCAGCTCCCTCTTCCCGGAGGAGTACGGCAAGGAGGGCCTCGGGGAGATCTTTACGGGCGGAAAACGTCTGGAGACCCTCGTCACCCCGCCTCTCGGCTCTGACGGCAAGCGGCACAGCTACAAATACTCCTTCTCCGACAGGGGGCGTGACGCCTTCATAACCCGCATCGGAGAACGTCGCTTCGAGAGCGGTCTGGACGGGCGCATAATCGCCCTCTGGCAGAGCCACGGCCGCTACTTCGAGGCGAAATTCGACCGCTGGGAGTGGCAGAGGGCGCCCTGCCACGGCACGGTAGAGGATATGTACACCCAGAGCTACGTGCTTCCGTTCCTCATCCCTATGCTCGAGAATGCGGGAGCCTATGTGATGACCCCGCGCGAGCGCGACACCCAGGTCCGCGAAATCATCGCGGACAATGACCCCTCCTTCACCGGAGAGCGCGGCGGCCTTATGCGCCGCAGCGGAAGCTACAGCGAAAGCGGAGTCTGGAGCGACGCGGGCGAGGGTTTCGCGGACGCGAAGCCCGTATATGTCCTGAATGACAATCCTTTCACTATGGGCACGGCCCGCAAGGTCCCCTGCATCCTTAAGGGTGAGAAGAGCGAAATCCGCTGGACCCCGACCATAGAGGAATCCGGCTCCTATGCCGTATATATCTCATACAAGACTCTCGAAAACAGCACATCCTCAGCTCATTACACCGTCCGCCACGCGGGCGGCGAGACCGAGTTCTGCGTGAACCAGAAGATGGGCGGCGGCACCTGGATCTACCTCGGCACCTTCGAGTTCGAAAAGGGCAGCGAGGGCTATGTCTCTCTGGACAACGTAACACCCGCCGGCCATAAGTTCGTGAAGAACAGCGTAGTGACTGCCGATGCGGTGAAATTCGGCGGCGGAGTGGGCAAGATAGCCCGCGGACTTGCCGGCACCCCTGTGGAGCGTTACACCACTTCGGGTATGCCGGCCTTCGCCGAGGGTGCCATATACTGGATGCAGTGGGCCGGAGCCGACAGCACCCTCACGCGCCAGTGGGACGATGACTACACCCAGGACTATGCGGCCCGGGGAGTCTGGGTCGGGATGATGTCCGGAGGCTCCAAGTCTAACCCCAAGCAGCCGGGAAAGAACATCCCCGTGGACCTCTCCTTCGCCTTCCACACCGATGCGGGCACCACTCCCGATGACTCCACCGTCGGCACTCTTTCCATCTACACCCTTCTGGCGGACGGCAGCGACCGTCTCCCGAACGGGGAGAGCCGTATGAGCTGCCGCCATCTCGCGACTCTGGTTTCAGACCAGATCTGCGACGACGTGCGCTCCGACTTCGACCCGCAGTGGAACAAGCGTATGATCTGGGACCGCTCCTACAGCGAGTCCCGCACCACCTCGGTTCCGGGTATGCTACTGGAACTCCTTTCGCATCAGAATTTCGCGGATATGAAATACGGTCTCGACCCGACCTTCCGCTTCACGGTGAGCCGCGCCATCTACAAGGGAATGCTCAAGTTCCTCAGCGACCTCTACTCCTTCGACTACAC
>CAVKLO010000141.1:0-5092 GCA_963656985.1 Bulleidia sp.
CTCATAACCCTGCTCATCTATTCGGCAGCAGCCCACCGGAGCATCTTCGGCTTCCTGCGCAGACCGAAAATTTATCACATCTACCTGCTTCTGGCTTTCATCTCCGTGCTGTTCACCTACTTCGGTGTGAATTTCCTCCTCGGCGGCCTGCACAGCTACGCCGGGTAGCTCAGCGGCAGATTCCGTCCGGGAGGCTGTCCCGCCCTATTCTTCCACCCGCTGTCTCTCCATACTTCCTCCGGGAGGCTGTCCCGCCCCTCATCGTGGCCGGAGTACACACTTACGGAAAAAAGACTATCTTTGCGGTTCGGGATTCCGCCGCAGCGGGCGCAACCGCAGACGGCCGGCCCGCCGCAGCGCACATCCTGCAAGACCGGCCACCGGACGAAAAAAGATAAAACTGAAAGAATGAAACTTCAAAACATAGCGCCGATGCTTCGGGCATCTGCGATATTGACACTTATAGCTTTACATCTGGCGCTCGGCCCGGCGGCATCCGCACAGAGCACCAGAGCTAAGGGACGCGTGACCGATTCCGACACCGGCGAGGGCATCCCTTTCGTCGGAGTCTTCTTCAAAGGCACCACCATAGGCGTCTCCACCGATCTGGACGGATACTACACCATAGAGACACGAGACAGTAGCGCCACCATCCTCTGCGCCTCCATCCTCGGCTACGAAACGGCGGAAAGCCCCGTGAAGCGGAGTTCCTTCAACTCCGTCGACTTCCGCCTGAAGATGACCAGCGATGCCCTCGACGCGGTAGTCGTCAAGCCGGACAACCGCTATATGAAATGGATACTCAGCCAGATAGACGCGAACCGCCACCGGAACGACCCCGAAAGGCGCGACGCCTACTCCTGCGACATATACACCAAGACCGAACTTGACCTGACGAACGCCGATGAGCAGATACGTAACCGTATGATACGTAAGAATTTCGGCTTCGTCTTCGACTATATGGACACTTCCGTAGTCTCGGGCCGGCCGTACCTGCCCATAATGATCTCCGAGAACCGCTCCAGACGCTACCACAGCAAGAACCCGGACGTAGACCGCGAAATCATAGAAGCCAGCCGTGTCTCCGGCCTGAACGAGGAGAACGCCCTCCTGCAGTTCACCGGCAGTATGCACCTTAAAACGAACTTCTACAACCACTTCATCGACGCGTTCAACATCCAGATACCCTCCCCGCTCTCCCCTAACGGAGAGGTCTATTACAACTATTTCCTCATCGACAGCCTCGACATAGACGGCCGCAAGACCTGGAAAATCCGTTTCCACCCGGGCAAATACGTCTCCTCCTCAGTCTTCGACGGCGAGATGGCCATCGACGCGCAGGACTTCGCGATGCGCGAAATGCACGTGAAGCTCCGCAAAGGCGCGAACGTGAACTGGATACGCGACATAGTGATCGACCGCACCGACCAGAGGGTGGACTCTCTCTGGTTCTATCGCCAGGACAAGCTCTACGTCGATTTCTCCGTCACGATGAACGACTCCTCGAAGCTCGCCTCCTTCATCGGCAACCGCCAGATCGACTACCTGAATCCGAAGCTGGGAGCCGATGCGCAGCGCCTGCACGCGAACCCCGAGCCACCTGTCACCGTCTTCAAGGATGCCGGTCGCAAAAGCGACCAATGGTGGGACGCAGCCCGTCCCTACCAGCTCTCCGAGAAGGAGAAGAACATCTACCTTATGGTGGATTCCATAAAGAACGTGCCTCTGTACAACAACATCTACAATCTTGTGAACACCTTCATAAGCGGCTATTTCCAGACCAAGTACATAGGCTTCGGCCCCTACTCGAGCATCTACAGCTTCAACAAGCTGGAAGGCCACCGCTTCGCGATGGGCTTGCGGACCACGGCGGACTTCAGCCGCAAGATACGCCTGACCACCTATCTCGCCTACGGCACTAAGGACAGGGAATTCAAGGGCGGAAACACCGTCGAATGGATGATAAGCCGCTATCCCACGAAGAAACTCACGCTTTCGGCCCGCAAGGACATCCGGCAGCTGGGACGGAGTTCCTCGGCCTTCAACGAAACCAATATCCTCTCTTCCCTGCTCACCAAGAAAAACAGCGAGAAACGCAGCCCCGTGAACGACTACTCGCTCACCTACGAACGGGAGCTGGCCCCGTGGCTGAACACCTCCACTTCCCTGCAGTTCCAGAGGATCTTCGCGAATTCCTATGTGCCGATGCTGCGTGTGGACAGCTCTCCGCGTCCTGACGGAAGCCCCGGACGGGACACCATAGCCATAAATTCGATAGGCTCGAACAACGTACACTTCGAAGCCCGTTTCTCGAAAAATGAGACTGTGGACCGCGGAGTCTTCAACAAAAGCTATCTCCACACGAAATTCCCGGTGGTCATCCTGGACCTCACCGGTTCGCTGAAGGGCATAGGCAAGAACGAATACAGCTATTTCCGCTCGGAGATGCTGATGAAATATAAACTGCGCCTCCCTCCTGTGGGAGCTTCGGACATACGTTTCAGCGTGGGCAACATAGTGGGCCGCGTCCCGTATCCTATGCTGAAGCTCTTCGAGGGTAACGGAACTTACATACACGACCGCAACGCTTTCTCCTGTATGGAGTTCTATGAGTTCGCGGCCGACACCTGGACCACCCTCTTCTGGGAGCACGACTTCGGAGGCTTCTTCCTCGGCAAGATTCCGCTGATAAAGAAGATGCATTGGAGGGAAATCGCCTCGCTGAAGGCGGCTTACGGCACACTCACTCAGAAGAACAACGGCATCATCGGCAGCGCGACTTCAGCGGACGCCCCTATGCTCTTCCCGTTCGGAATGTACTCGCTGAACAAGCCTTACATCGAGATGTCGGCCGGTGTCAGCAATATATTCCGTCTGGTGCGCGTGGACTGCGCCTGGCGTATGACCCACCGCTACCTCGACCTTCCGGACGGGGTGAGAAAGAGATCTCCGCGCTGTTTCACCGTCACCGTCGGCCTAGAAATGAAGTTCTAGTAAGGAATTTCGCATCATAGCTGAAAATGATTATCTTTGCCTTTTCGGAGATTCCTGTCCGGGAATTTCCCTGAAGGCATTTTTTTTGAGAACGGTCCGGCATATCGATAGGGACCGGGTTAAAAAAGAGATATTTTTTTAAAAAAACTTCGTTTTTTCATCTCTATGACTGAAAAGGAAGCGGAAATAAGGATAGGCGAACTGCGCAGAGAATTGGAGGAGAACAGCTACAGGTACTATGTAGAGAACGCTCCGACGATAAGCGACTTCGACTTCGATATGATGATGCACGAGCTGGAGGATTTGGAAAGACAGTGGCCGCAGTTCGACTCGCCCGACTCCCCCACCCATAAAGTGGGAAGCGATCTGGAAAGCGGCGCATCCTCCGGACGTGAAAGTGCAGACCCCGGAAGCGGAGCATCCTCCGGACGCGAAAGTGAAAAGCCCGGAAGCGGACCGGGCGGGCAGAGCGACAGCGAAGCCCGCAGACGCGAATTCGCGCAGCTCCCCCACCGCTACCCTATGCTTTCCCTCGGAAACACCTACAGCATAGAAGAAGTGGAAGCCTTCGCGCAGCGTGCCGACAAGACCATCGGAAGCCCCTTCAGCTACAGCTGCGAGCTCAAATTCGACGGCACGGCCATCTGCCTGGAGTACCGCCAAGGCCGGCTTTACCGCGCACTCACCCGAGGAGACGGCACGGTCGGTGACGATGTCACCGCCAATGTCAGAATGATTTCGAACATCCCCCACACTCTTCACGGGAACTATCCCGAGGATTTCGAAATCAGGGGCGAGATCCTTATGCCCTACAAGGCCTTCGACCGCCTGAACGAAGAGAGGGAGGAAAATGAAGAAGCCCCGTTCGCGAATCCGCGAAACGCCGCCTCAGGCTCCCTCAAACTGCTCGACCCCAAGGAAGTGGCGCACAGGGGACTCTGGTGCACACTCTATCACATACCTTCCGAAAGCCTCGATATCTTCGACACGCACGCACACGCATTGGACGCTGCGGCGTCCTGGGGGCTTCCGGTCTCGGACGAACGGCGCGTCTGCGACAGCATCTCGCAGATCGAAGAGTACATCCGGCACTGGGACGTGCAGCGGAAGTTCCTGCCTTATCCGACGGACGGCATCGTCATAAAAATCAACGAGATGCGCTTTCAGCGCGAGCTGGGCTTCACCGCGAAGTCGCCGCGCTGGGCGGTGGCCTACAAGTTTCAGGCTGAGCGCGCGCTCACCCCTCTGCTCTCGATTGACTATCAGGTAGGCCGCACCGGAGCGGTCACTCCGGTGGCGAATCTCGCTCCCGTGCAGCTCAGCGGCACGGTGGTGAAACGCGCTACGCTGAATAACGCCGACCAGATGACCCAGATGGATATCCGCACCGGAGACTGGGTCTATGTCGAAAAGGGCGGCGAGATCATCCCTAAAATCACCGGAATCGAACTCTCTAAACGCCCCGCCGACGCTGCCGTTCCGCAGTTTCCGCTCGTCTGTCCCGACTGCGGGACTCCGCTCGTGCGGCAGGAGGACGAGGCGAAGTACTTCTGCCCGAACTCCGACGGCTGCCCTACCCAGATCCAGGGCAGGATACTGCATTTCCTCAGCCGCAAGGCGATGAACATATTGGCCGGCGAGGCCACCGTCGCCCAGCTCTACAATCTCGGCCTCGTACGCACGGCGGCTGACCTCTATGACCTGAAAAAGAGCGACCTGCTGCGCCTCGACGGCTGGAAGGAGCGCTCCGCCGAGCGTTTCCTGCTGAGTCTGCGCTCTTCGCGCAATGTGCCTTTCGAGCGGGTTCTCTTCGCGCTCGGGATACGCTTCGTCGGAGAGACGACCGCCAAGGCCGTCGCCAGACACTTCGGGGACATCGACGCAGTCGCGGCGGCGGACAGGGAGGCACTGCTCGCTGTGCCGGACGTAGGTGAAGTGATAGCGCAGAGCATAGCGGACTATTTCGCCGACAGCGGGCATATCGAAGAGGTGAAGCGGCTTCGCGCCCGCGGGCTGCGCTTCTCGGTAAGCGGCGACGCTCCAGTTTCCGACGCCCTCAAGGGCCTAACGATAGTGGTGTCCGGAAACTTCAGCATCT
>CAVKLO010000142.1:0-5073 GCA_963656985.1 Bulleidia sp.
CGTTCTCGACCTCATACGCCGTCACTCCGGTGCACGTGCCGAAGGTGGTATCGGACGAGCGGGAACTCGCCGACAAGATAGTGCTGTACACTCCGGACGAGCGGACTCTGAGGCTCTCCGACATAGCCTCGGTGGAAAGACGCTATAAGGATCCGGAATCCTTCATAGCCTATAACGGCCACACTGCGGTGATACTCTCCGTGGAAATGCGTCCGGACAACAATATCGTGGCTTTCGGAAGGGATGTGGACCGGGTTCTGGAAGAGTTTATGGACGGGGTTCCCGACAGTCTGGTCATCTCGCGCATAACCGACCAGCCCAAGGTCGTGGGCACGTCAGTATGGTCTTTCCTGAGAGACCTGGTGATTTCGATGCTCGTGGTAATCGCGGTGATGCTGCTGCTTTTCCCTATGCGCTCCGCGCTCATAGCGGGTTCCGGAGTGCCGGTCTGCACGGCCGTCGCCCTGGCCCTGATGTACGCTTTCGGAATCTGCCTGAACACGGTTTCTCTGGCGGCGCTCATAGTGGTGCTGGGAATGATAGTCGATGACTCGGTCATCACTATGGACGGGTATATGGACAAGCTGGGCAGGGGGATGGGCCGGCTGGAAGCAGCCGCCGCGAGCGCCCAGGAACTCTTTATGCCGATGTTTATGGCCACGCTCGCCATATCTCTGATGTTCTTCCCGATCAGGAACATCATCACCGGCTATCTGGGGGATTTCGTGGACACCTTCCCGTTCGTCATCGCCTTTTCGCTGATGACTTCGCTCGCCTATGCCATCCTGGTGGTCCCTTCCTTCGAGGTGAGATACATCGGCAGCGCCCGTTCCAAGGGCAAGGGTTTCCTTACGCGGATGCAGAACAAGATGTTCGCGGGGTTGCAGAACGGCTACGAATGGATGCAGGACAGGTGCTTCCGCCATCCGCTGCTCACCATTGCGGGCGGTCTCTGCGCCATAGGACTGGGCCTTCTGATGTTCACGCGGATAAATGTGCAGCTTATGCCTATGGCTTCGCGTCCGCAGTTCGTGGTGGAGGTCTATCTGGACCCTTCCGCGGGCCTACAACAGACGCAGGCGGTGTCGGATTCGCTTTCGAGGATGCTCAGACGTGACTCCCGCATAGTCTCCGTGACCGAATTCATAGGCACCGGAACCCCGCGCTTCCACGCTACCTACGCCCCGATTCTTCCGGGCAGGAACATAGCCCAGCTCATAGTGAACACGACCTCCGAGAAAGCCACCGAGTCATTCCTTGACGAATGGGAGGACTATTACGAGTTTTACTTCCCGGAGGCCCAGATACATTTCAAGCAGATGGCCTACCAGGTCTCCTCCTCTCCGGTGGAGGTGCTGGTGAGCGGGGATGACTATGAGACTCTCAAGCCTGTGGCGGAGCAGATAAAGAGCTTTATGGAGACCGTTCCGAGCCTGAAGTGGGTGCACTCCGATGCTGACTGGGACCTGCCTTCCGTCTCGCTCGACCTGAAAGAGGAGGAATCTTCCCGTATGGGCGTGAACCGCTCGCTGATGAATCTCTCGCTGGCGGGGACTCTGGAGGGAATCCGGATTTCTTCCATACGCGAAGGGGACGAGGAGATACCGGTGAACCTCTACACTTCGACTCTGGGCTCCGACAGCCCATACGAGGCTCTCGGGAACACTCTCGTGCCGTCTTCGCTGCCGGGACTCTCGGTTCCGGTGCGTCAGGTGGCCGATATGACTCCTCAGTGGGAACCCGAGCGGCTGTGCCGCGTGGACGGCAGGGCCTGCATAGCTGTGGGAGCCGACCTCAAATACGGCCAGAGCCAGCCTGTCCCTATGCGCGATGTCCGCAGATTCCTCAAGACTCTGGACGTTCCGGAGGGCGTGGATATTTCTCTCGGCGGTCTGGACAGCCTGAACGGTCAGGTGGGTCCGGAGATAGCCCTGTCGTTCTTCGCCGCCGTGATGATACTCTTCTTCTTTCTGGTCTTCCATTTCAAGAAGGTTTCACTGGCAGCGCTGACCATAATCCTCTCGTCCATCTGCCTTTTCGGCGCATTCTTCGGACTCTGGCTCTTCGGTCTGGAGTTCTCGATGACCGCAGTCCTCGGACTCATCAGTCTGGTGGGCATCATAATCCGGAACGGCATCATTATGTTCGAGTATGCCGAGGAGCTGCGCTTCGAAAACGGCGTCCCGGTGAAGGAAGCCGCGGAGGAGGCCGGCAAACGCCGTATGAGGCCTATCTTCCTGACCTCCTGCACGACGGCTCTC
This sequence comes from Bulleidia sp., assembly GCA_963656985.1. Taxonomy (GTDB): domain Bacteria; phylum Bacteroidota; class Bacteroidia; order Bacteroidales; family UBA932; genus Cryptobacteroides. Next base: position 2,262 of record CAVKLO010000142.1, read on the forward strand.
GGCGTGCTGCCTATGGTCATCAGCGCAGACCTGCTCTGGATGCCTATGGGAGTGGTGATCTGCTTCGGCACTCTGCTCTCGATGGTGCTCATAACTCTCATAATGCCGGTGTCCTACTGGCTCATCTTCAGAGGCTCCGATTCGAAGGGCGCTGCAGAAACTGACACTGACGCTGACGCGTCCAATCCCGAAGCCTCCTCGCCGGCTCTGCCGTCCGGAGAAGTCTGATTACTACTAAAGAAAAAAGACGATGATTAAAAAAATATATATCATTTCACTTCTCGCGCTCTGCGCTTTCGCTGCTGCTGCGCAGCAGGCCCCGGACTTCTTCCCGAAGTCCGGAGCCGAAGTCCCGAAGGGGGCCGCTGCGCACCCGGAAAGCGGAAAGTCCGCAGAGTCTGCGCAAGACTCTCCTGCAGTCATCATCTTGAGCCTCGAAGAATGCCTCTCCCGCGCTGCCGCGGACAATGCCTATATGCGCAACGCCCGTCTGGATGTGCGCTCCGCCTCTCTTCAGAAACGCGAGACTCTGTGGGAGTATTTCCCGAGAGTTTCCGCGATGGCGGCGGGATACAAGGCCCGCAAGCCTTTAGTGGAGATGTCCGCCGAGGATATTCTGGGCGGGAATGCGAAGGGACTGATAGAGACTATGGCGCAGATGTACGGCATTAATACTTCATTCTCGGGTTTCAATGACGGTTACCTGACGGCCGTGCAGGCCGTCCAGCCGGTATTTGCCGGAGGCCGCATCGTGAACGGGAACCGTCTCGCAGCCGTGGGGCGGGAGGCCGCGCTGCTGCGCCTCGATATTCAGAACCGCAAGACCGTCAGCGAGGTGGAGGATCTCTGGTGGCAGGTCTTCTCGCTGGAAGAGAAGCTGCATACGCTTGATTTTCAGCAGTCTGTGCTGGATACTCTCTGCGCGAACCTTTCCGCCTCCGTCTCCGCCGGACTGTCGGCGGAGACAGCTCCGCTGCAGCTGGAGCTGAAGAAAAATGAATTGGCCGCAGGCCGCAGAAAAGTCGAAAGCGGAATCAGGCTCGTGAAGCTGAATCTGCTGAACAGCATTGGGATGGAGTACAGCGTGACGCGAGCCGGGGCCTCTGAGGAAAGGCCGTATCTGGACGAGGTGAGGCTCGATGCCGCTCCGTCGCTACCTGAAGTTCCCGATAGCTATTGGCGTGAGCCTGAGGCTGTGCTTATGCAGATGGATGAGATCCAACTGCTTGCGCTCAGCGTGAAGGCGAAGCGGCTGGAGAAGAAGATGGCGGTGGGGGAGGCTCTGCCGCAGGTTTCCGTAGGGGTCGCGGCGGGCTATTTCGACTTGAACGATGCCGGAAAGTCGAACGCGCTCGCTTTCGCGACGGTGCAGATTCCGCTTTCGGACTGGGGAAAAACGGTCCGCAAGGCGCAAAGGCTTGAGACTCAGGTGCAGAAGGCCGAAAACGAAAGAGATCATCTTCAGCGTCAGCTGCGCCTTCAGCTGGACAGGCTCTGGCTGGACCTCACTTCGGCCTACGACCAGTGGCAGATTTCGGAGCAGGCGCTGCTGACTTCGCGCAGGCTCTATGAGGCGGCTCTTTCGAATTATGCGGCGGGTATCGTCCCGCTTCAGGAGCTGCTCGAAGCGGAGAGCGTTTTGCGCACGGACTCTACGGAGCGCTGCGACAGGCTCATCGACTATCGCACGGCTGTCAGGGAGTATCTCGCGCTTTAAGGGATTGCCGGTCAGGGCCGGCAATGACGGTGTCGTCATACCCGACCCGCTCGGGCATCTCTGAGCCGGCAATGACGCGGATTTGCAGATTATCATTATAATCCGTAATTTCGCGCCCGTTTCCGGAACCCCTCCGAAAAGTATGCGGAGAGGCTTCCGGAGCGGCGTTTGATACAGAGGCTTATTGATATGACCACGACACTGATTGTCATCGTTTTCCTGGTGGGCTATGTGCTGATAGCCATCGAGAGTTACACGAAAATCAACAAATCCGCCGTCGCCCTCCTGATGAGCGTGATCTGCTGGACGATTTACAATGTCAACTGCGGTGCCACTCCGGAGTTCACCACCAGTTTCGGCGAGACCTGCGAGACTCTCTTCTTCCTGATGGGAGCTATGGCCATCGTCGAGGTCGTCGATACGAACGGCGGTTTCAATTTCGTAAAGGACAGGCTCAGGACGAAAAGCAAGCGCAAGCTTCTGTGGCGGCTCATCTTCATCACCTTCTTCCTGTCCGCCGTGCTGGACAACCTCACCACTTCCATAGTGATGATTATGGTGCTGAACAAGCTCATAGACGGCAAAACGGACCGCCTGCTGATGTCCTCGATGGTGATTCTGGCGGCGAACAGCGGAGGCGCTTTCTCGCCTATCGGAGACGTCACCACCATTATGCTCTGGGTGAAGGGCAATATCTCCTCTTTCGGAATCATCAAGGCCATCATCCTGCCTTCCATAGCATCCGTGGTGGTTCCCGGGCTGCTGATCAGCTCCCGGCTCAAGGGAGATGTGCTTGTTCCGGCCGCGAAGCCGGAAGAAGGGAACGGCACCGTTCTGATTTCGAAGAAGGAGCGGAGCATAGTGTTTTTCATCGGTGTCGGCGGCCTCATCTTCGTGCCGATTTTCCGTCTGCTTACGGACCTGCCGCCTTTTATGGGCATTATGATGGTTCTGGGTTCCCTCTGGGTGGTCACTGAGCTTATCTTCAAGCAGAAGCGTCTGAAGAAGATCGCGGCGGACGCCCTGCCCGACATCGCGAGGCTTCTGCACAAGGTGGACCTCAGCACCATCTTCTTCTTCCTCGGAATCCTGACC
>CAVKLO010000143.1:0-5039 GCA_963656985.1 Bulleidia sp.
ACCACATCATCCTCGGCGACAAGCACGACAACTTCTGGGAGATGGGCGACACGGGTCCCTGCGGTCCGTGCAGCGAAATACATATCGACATACGCTCGGCGGAGGAGAAGGCCGCAGGCGGCGTGGACGGGCGCGAACTGGTGAATAAGGGGGACCCTCACGTCATCGAAATCTGGAATCTCGTGTTTATGCAGTACCAGAGAATGGCCGACGGGCATCTGGAGCCGCTTCCCGCGAAGAACATCGACACGGGTATGGGCTTCGAAAGGCTCTGCGCAGTCCTCCAGGGCAAGAATTCGAACTACGACAGCGACGTCTTCACCGGACTGCTGAACAAGATTTCGGAGCTTTCCGGACACAGATACGGCGAGAGCTCCGAGACGGACGTCGCGATGCGCGTAGTCGCAGACCACGTCCGCACCATCAGTTTCTCCATTGCGGACGGCCAGTTGCCGTCCAATGCCAAGGCGGGCTACGTCATCCGCCGCATTCTCCGCCGCGCCGTACGCTACGGCTACACCTTCCTCGGATTCGACCGTCCGTTCCTCTGCCGGCTCGTGCAGCAGCTAGTGGACGATATGGGCGAGGCCTACCCTGAGCTCCCGGCACAGCAGACACTCATCGAGAACATCATCCGCGAGGAGGAGCTCGCGTTCCTCAAGACTCTGGACCGCGGCATCAGCCTCATAAATGACTATATGGAAAAGTCGGCCGCCGAGCGGCGCATCTGTGGCGAGGACGCTTTCAAACTCTACGACACCTACGGCTTCCCTATCGACCTCACCCAGCTTATCGCCGGCGAAAAGGGCTACGAAGTGGATCTGGACGGCTTCAACGTGGAACTGCAGAAGCAGAAGGAGCGCGCGCGCAACGCCACCGCGAACGAGTTCGGCGACTGGACGGAATACGCTTCCGGCCAGGTCGAGTTCTGCGGCTATGACCTGGAGCGCCTCGAAGGCGTGACCCTGCTGCGCCGCAGGACGGTGAAGCAGAAGAATAAGACTCTGTTCGAACTCGTGTTCGACCGCACTCCGTTCTATGCGGAGAAGGGCGGCGAGGTCGGCGACACCGGTTGGATCGAATCAGCTGACGGTGAGAAAATCCGGATACTGAACACCGTGGAGGAGAACAACCTCATCATCCACATAGCCGAGAGCATCCCTCAGAACTGCACGGAGCCGTTTACGCTCCGGATAGACGGACAGAGGCGTCTGCGCGTGACGAACAACCACAGCGCCACCCATCTTCTGGACCAGGCCCTGCGCGAGATACTCGGCACGCACGTGGAGCAGAAAGGCTCGTTCGTAGGTCCGGACTACCTCCGCTTCGACTTTTCGCATTTCGCCAAGATGACCGATGAGCAGCTGACCGCTGTCGAAGACAGGGTCAATGAGCTTATACGCAGCAACTTCCGCAAGGAGGAAAAACGCGGGGCCACTATGGAGGAGGCTAAGGAGATGGGAGCAATCGCCCTGTTCGGAGAGAAGTATGGCGACCGCGTGAGGGTAATCAAGTTCGGCAAGTCCGTCGAACTCTGCGGCGGCTGCCACGCCGAGGCCACGGGCCAGATCGGCCTGTTCAAGATAGTGTCGGAGGCCGCCATAGCCGCCGGGATCCGCCGCATTGAGGCAGTCACGGGAGCGGCGGCCGAGGAGCGCGTCAAGGCCGAGGAGGCCCTGCTGAAAACGGCACGCGGATTGCTGAACAATATGCCCGACATCGCGGCGGCCATCCGCAAGATGCTCGAAGACAATGCCGAGCTGAAGAAGACGGCCGAGGAGTTCGCACGTCAGAAGGCCGCGCAGCTTGCCGAAATGCTTACCGGCAAGGCTAAGGAAGTGAACGGGATACGTCTCATAGTGGTGAACCAGCCCCTCGACCGCGCCAGCCTGGACCCGATGATGCTGCGCAACGCCGCTCTCCTCTTGCAGAAAGAGCTGAAGGGAGCCGCGCTCGTGAGCGGATTCGAGTGCGAGGGCAAGCCGCAGCTTATGCTGATGTACTCGGACGACCTCGTCACGGCGGGCAAGAACGCCGGCAAGGACATCCGCGAGGCCGCCAAGCTCATCCAGGGCGGCGGAGGCGGACAGCCGGGTCTCGCCACGGCCGGCGGCCGCAATGCCGAGGGTCTGCGCGAGGCGGTGGAGGCGCTCGTCGCCGCAGCCACCGGCAGCAGGTGAGCGGAGAATGATTATTGACCGGAAGCCCCCGGGGAGGGGGCGGACGGTCGCGGAAAAAGATAGATGAAACGACTGGACCGATTCATACTCAAGTCTTTCGTGGGGCCGTTCATTGCGATCCTGCTGGTCGTCGTATTCATCTTTATGATGCAGTTCCTCTGGGTCTATATCGACGAGCTGGTGGGCAAGGGTCTGAATCTGGGCATCATAGCCGAGTTTCTCCTCTGGGGAAGCTGCACTATGCTCCCCTACTCCCTGCCTCTGGCCACGCTGCTCGCCTCGATGATGACCGTCGGACAGATGGCGGAGAACAACGAACTCATCGCCATCAAGTCTGCGGGAGTCCCTCTGAGCAGAACTCTGGCCCCTCTTTTCATCGCCGCCGGCATCATCAGCGTGCTGGCGTTCTACGCCTCGAACGACCTCGTGCCGTATTCCTTCGACCAGATCTATACGCTGCGCGACGACATCGGCAAGACCAAGGGCGAAATAAACATCCCTTCGGGCACTTTCTATGACGGCATCGACGGCTATATCCTGCGTGTGGAGTCTCAGGACCGGAGCAGCGGTATGCTGCACAAGGTGATGGTGTATGACCACACGGGGAACAAGGGGAACACTACCCTGACCCTGGCGGACTCCGCGATGATGAAGATGTCGAAGGCGAAGGACTATCTGACTTTCACCCTGTACAACGGGGCCAATTATCAGGAGAACAACACCCGAAACTACCGCGACACCACTCTGGAGCTTCAGAGGATAGCTTTCGACAGGCAGGAGCTCATAATACGCCTCGAGAACTATAATTTCCAGAAGTCGGACAGCGCCCGCTACGGGAACCAGGTCAAGGCGATGAACCTCAAGCAGCTTACGCATAACCGCGACTCGCTCACGGAGCTTTTCGACCGCACGCACGAGAAGCATTATGTGATGATGATGGGGCCTACCAGCCATCTGAGGCGCACCGAACAGCTCGACACCGCCTGGGCCGCGAAGGGACTCCGGAATTTCGAGAATCCCGAATATCTGAAATGGGATGACCTCGAGCAGCAGGTCCACGACTACAATACGGCTTCCGACCTGGCTTCGCAGACTGCCGACGAGCTGATAAATCTGAACCGCGAAGTCTATGAGTATCAGTTTTATCTGCGGCGGATGAATCTGGATATCCTGAAGAAATTCGCAGGTGCGCTCGCCTGTCTTATCCTCTTCTTCATCGGCGCTCCTATGGGGGCTCTCATACGCAAGGGAGGACTGGGGGCCTCGGCCATCATCTCCGTGCTCTTCTTCGTACTGTATTATATAGCGGACATCGTGGGCTCGAAACTGGCCAAGGACGGGGCCGTGGGAGCCGCTTGGGGAGCGTTCTTCGCCACCACGATCCTGCTGCCGATAGGAGTGTTCCTGTCCTGGAAGGCGGTGAACGACTCCTCTGTTTCGGATATGGACCAGCTGAAGACCTGGTGGAAGTCTGTAAAAAGTAAAGTGATGAGTGTTTTCAAAAAGACCCGGATCGTCTATATGGGTACGCCGGAATTTGCAGTGGCCCCGCTCGATGCTCTGATGAAGAAAGGCTACAAGGTAGTCGGAGTGGTGACCGTGGCAGACAAGCCCGCGGGCCGCGGGCTCAAGGTGAATGAGAGCGCAGTGAAGAAGTACGCCGTGCAGCACGGAATACCTGTCCTGCAGCCGGTGAAGCTGAAAGACCCGAGATTCCTCGAAGCTCTGAAGGCGTGGAAAGCCGACCTGTTCGTGGTCGTGGCTTTCCGTATGCTGCCCGAGGAAGTCTGGAGGATGCCGCGTCTGGGCACCTTCAATCTCCACGCCGCCCTGCTGCCTCAGTACAGGGGTGCCGCGCCTATAAACTGGGCGGTGATAAACGGGGAGAGGGTCACCGGAGTCACCACCTTTATGATAGACAAGAACATCGACACCGGCGGCATAATCCTCCGTCAGGAGTGCCGCATCGGGAGCGAGGACACTGCGGGCGAAGTGCACGACCGCCTTATGGGACTCGGCGCGAATCTGGTCTGCGAGACAGTCCAGGGCATCATCGAAGGCAATGTCGAGACCCGCGTCCAGCGTTCGTTCATCCAGGGCAGCGAGATACTCAAGCCGGCTCCGAAGCTCAGCCGCGAGCTCTGCCACATCGACTGGAACGACTCCACTCGCAACATTCTGAACCTCATCAGAGGTCTGAGTCCATACCCGACCGCCTACACGGAGTTCGTCTCCCCGGACGGCAACGCCCATCAGGTGAAAATCTTCTCGGCCGCGGAAGCCTCCGCGTCCAATCTTTCCGCAAACCTTCCGGCTCCGGGCGAAATCATCTCGGACGGCAAGACCTATCTGGCTGTGGGCACTGCTGACGGAGCGGTGGAAATCCGCGAACTCCAGCTCTCCGGCAAGAAGCGTATGGACATCGGAACTTTCCTGCTCGGTTTCCGCGAGCCTTGCTCCTATAGCTGCTCCGCCGGCACGTCCAAGGCTGAAATCGCCAAAACCCGCGTCAGCTGATGGGCGTCTCCGCGGTCATAGTCTGCAACGGGCAGCTGCCCCGCACGCGCAGGCCTCTGGCGCTGCTTTCTTCTGCGGATTTCATAGTCTGCTGCGACGGGGCGCTGGATGCTCTGCTGCGCAGGGGTATCACCCCTTCCGCAGTCATCGGGGATATGGATTCCGTGTCCGGGGATGCTCTGGGGAGTTTCGCCGGTGAGGTGGTGCGAAGCGACGACCAGGAGACGAACGACCAGACGAAGGCTCTGCACTATGCGCTTTCCGTCCGGCCCGATGTTTCGCGGATCAGGATTCTGGGGGCTTCGGGCAAGAGCGAGGCCCACACTCTCGGGAATCTGTCCC
>CAVKLO010000144.1:0-5038 GCA_963656985.1 Bulleidia sp.
CGACCTCATCGTGGACACTTCCATCAGGAACAAGATGGGCGCACGCGGCCTGCGTGCCATCTGCGAGAAGCTGATGAGCGACGCGATGTACGACGCTCCGTCCTCGCGGAGCAAAACCTTCCACCTCACGCTCGACTACGCGAAATCCAAGATTCAGAATTAAGTGATTCTAAAAAAATAACTAAGAGAAAAACCTGATTGGACGCTGCGGGAGGCCGCAGCGTCCAATTTTTTATCTATCTCAGCGAGCGGAACTCGCGGGGCGGGGCGGAGCGGAATGAGAGAATCTCGCCGCTGTAGGGGTGGCGGAAGACGAGGCTCGCGGCGTGCAGGGCGATGCGCCCGCTCATAGAGGTGCGCGCACCGTATTTTTTGTCGCCGGCGACAGGGTGGTGCAGCTCCTGGGCTGCGTGGACACGGATCTGGTTCTTCCGGCCGGTTTCGAGCTCGAACTCCACCGTGCTGAAATTCTTGCCGCAATGCGTGCATTTCCAGTGCGTTACGGCGAGCTGTGCGCCGCCTTCGTCCAAAGATGACGATGACATTTTCAGGGATTTTTCGTTCTCACGGAGCCAGGATGTGACGGTGCCGCTCCCTTCCTCCATCCGTCCTTCGAGGACTGCGATGTATCTGCGCTCCAGCACGCTTTCAGTCCATTTGCTCTGAAGGAGTTCCTGAGTGCGCTCGTCCTTGGCGAAGACCAGCAGTCCGGACGTGTCGCGGTCCAGACGGTGGACGATGAATACCCGTCCCGGGACCCGTTCGCGCTTGCCGGCCTTCATAGCCGCCCGTCTGCAGCGGTGCATATAGTCGGTGAGTATGGCGTAAGCGTTGCGCTCGTGTCCGGGGTCGCCGTATTTCGGGGCGATAGTGGGCAGTCCGGCACGCTTCTCTATGACCAGCAGGTACTCATCCTCGTAAACCGGACGGATGCCGTGCTCTTCCAGCACATCGGTCGCCCTTGCCACCATAGATTCCGCTATGGCCTCGCCCTTGCCCGCAAGCTCCACCTCGTCCCCCGCCTTCAGGGGCAGGTCGAAAGCTGTGGTCCGTTTCCCGTTCACCATTATGCGTCCGGACGAAAGGTAGCCTTTCACGGCGGTGCGGCTGCTGTCCGGGAACTGCGTGAAGAGGTAATTGAGCAGGGAGGCGTCTCCCTTTACGGTCATTTTCTGTGCCATCGTGTATTCTGTCCGGCGTTGCCGGAGTATTCTGTCCGGGGAGCGCGATATGGGCGCGTCTATTTTCTGAGTTCCTCCAGATCCTGCTTGAGCATAACCTTGCGGTCCATCATAGCCACCTTCTGGAAGAGCCTGATGCGGTTCCCGGGAGACAGGTGCACCTTGTCCTCGTGCTTGCTCCTGCGCCACCACTTGTAGAAGCCTACCGGGTCGTTCTCGAAGGGTATGGAGGCCTTGATGCCTGTGGAGTAACCCGGGAAATCGATGACGAGAGCCAGCCCCATAATCCTTCTGTAGTACTCGGGGTCGGCTCTGCGGAGCTTGCTGACCAGGGGATTCAGGACCTCCATAGTGTCCACCTTGAGAAGCTTTTCCTTTATTATCATTTTGTGGATGCGGACCGGGTCTTCATTCAGCCAGGCCCCCATACGGAGGGTCAGCGGGCCGGCGTCGGTCTCCAGAGTGAGCGGGTCCATCGAGAAATAGACTTTCTCGGGATCGAGAGGAAAGGCTTCTTCAGAGGTCATAATTAAGTGATAAAACGCGCAAATTTATTAACTTTTTTTGAGAAAACGGCAAAAAGGGTTGCGGAAATGCTTATCTTTACGGACTAAAAATCAAAAAGACTTATGAAACTGAGAACCACATTGACTATCGCGGCCGCCGCTCTGCTGATGGCTGCGGCGACATCCTGCGGCTGCCGTGACGGCGGTCTGAAGCCGAATCGTACCCCGGCCATAACGCAGGACAGTGAAATCGAAGCCGGCGTGAGGAAAATCCTGAAGAATATGACCCTCGAAGAGAAGGCCGGACAGATGATGCAGATCACCGTAGGACGGCTTGTGGATCCCGCCACAGGGAAGTTCAGCGAGGAGGCCCTGCAGAACGTCTTCGGAAAGTACAAGGTGGGTTCCATCCTGAACACCTATAATGACCACGCCTACGGCCGGCAGTTCACCGCCGAGTTCATCAGCGAGCTGCAGAACAAGTCTATGGAGCTCATCGGCATACCTATGATATACGGTCTGGATATGATACACGGCGCGTCCTACCTGACCGACGCGACCCTCTTTCCGCAGGAGATAAACCTCGGAGCCACATTCAATCCCGAGTATGCGCGGATTATGGGCGAGGCTATGGCCTACGAGACCCGCGCCGCGATGTGCCCCTGGGTATTCTCTCCGGTTATGGACCTCACCCGCACCTCCCTCTGGCCGAGAAACTGGGAGAGCTGGGGTGAAGACCCTTATATGCAGAGCGTGATGGCGGCCGCCGAAACTGAAGCCCTTCAGGGAAGCGACCCGAATCACATAGACGGCACACACGTGGCGGTGAGCCTCAAGCACTATCTTGCCTACGGAGCTCCGGCCAGCGGCAAGGACCGCACCCCCGCCTACGTCTCCGTCAGCGACCTGCGCGAGAAATACTTCGAGCCGTTCCGCGCCAGCATCGGCAAGGGAGCCCTCACCGTGATGGCGAATTCCGCCTCCATAAACGGAGTCCCGACCCACGCGAACGCCGAGCTTCTCACCGGATGGCTCAAGGAGGGTCTGAACTGGGACGGACTCATAGTCACCGACTGGGCTGACATCGACAATCTCTACACCCGCGAAAAGGTGGCCGCGGACAAGAAGGATGCCCTTCGCATCGGCATCAACGCCGGCATAGATATGATAATGGACCCTTACGACCCTTCGGCCTGCGACCTGATCGTGGAGCTCGCCCGCGAAGGCGGCATTCCGATGTCCCGCATCGATGACGCCGTATCCCGCGTGCTCCGGCTGAAATACCGTCTCGGCCTCTTCGAAAACCCGACCTGGGATGTCAGCGCCTACGGGGACTTCGGCAAGAGCGAATGGAAGGAGGCTTCCCTCGCGGCGGCCGTGGAGTCTGAAGTACTGCTCAAAAACGAAGGCGGCGTCCTTCCGCTCAGAAAAGGCTGCAGGATTCTCGTGACCGGCCCGGGCGCGGACGATATGCGACCGCTTATGGGCGGCTGGTCCTACACCTGGCAGGGCAGCGGCTCCCCGTACACCGACGGCTTCAATACCATCGCGGCCGCACTCTCACGGGAGTTCGGCGCGTCCAATGTCAAATGCGTCCCCGCGATGCGCTACGACCAGGCGTACAGCCAGTGGCAGAGCCTGAAAGACGTGGACATCGCCTCCGCCGTCTCGGCCGCCCGCAGTTGCGACGTGATTGTGGCCTGCGTGGGTGAGAACACCTACTGCGAGACCCCGGGCAACATCGACGACCTGACGCTGCAGGAGGACCAGGTCAGGCTGGTCAAGGCTCTCGCCGCCCAGGGCAAGCCGCTGGTGCTGGTTCTGAACGAGGGCCGTCCGAGAGTCATAAGGGAGATAGAGCGTCTCGCCTCCGCCGTAGTGGACATTATGCTTCCGGGACCTTACGGAGCCGATGCCCTCGCGCTTCTGCTTTCCGGGAAGGAGAATTTCAGCGGCCGCCTGCCTTTCACCTATCCTAAGTATGTGAACTCCCTCCATACCTACGACTTCAAGGTCTCCGAACAGGTCGGCACTATGTCCGGCTCGTATAACTACGATGCGGTTATGGACGTGCAGTGGCCGTTCGGCTATGGTCTCAGCTATACTTCGTTCGAGTACAGCGGCCTGAAGGCGTCGGTGGAGAAGTTCGGGGCGTCGGATGTGATAGATTTCACTTTCACCGTGCGCAACAGCGGCAAGCTGGCAGGCAAGGAGACTATGCTTCTTTATTCCAGCGATATGGTCGCCTCCATCGTGCCCGACACCCGCCGTCTGAGGGCTTTCGGAAAGATCTGCCTGCAGCCGGGAGAGAGCCGTGAGGTGACGCTCAGCGTGCCTGCCCGCGACCTCGCGTTCGTAAACGCTGACGGGGCCTGGACTCTCGAGAAGGGTCAGTTCCTGTTCTCGGTGGGAGGGCAGAACCTTATGCTCGAGTGCGCCGAAGACAAGATATGGGATACCCAGAACATACGATAATAAGAATGTCCGACCTCTACTCCGAGGAGGGCTTCTCCCCGGAGGGGGCGCGGGAGCTGGATTTCCGCTCTCTCGAAGGAACTTCCTGCTATTGCTCCGCGGAGGCGGAGGAGAGGATCGGGGCGGCATTGGCCGCGGAGCGGCCCGGCGGGATAAACTGGATCGACAGCGGCGACTACCACTATCTGAGCCGCTTCACGCTTGAGGCCGCCGCGCGGGAATGCGCAGACTCGCCCTTCGCGCTGGTGCTTTTCGACCACCATCCGGATATGCAGCGGTCTGCGTTCGGCAATCTGCTCTCCTGCGGAGGCTGGGCCCGGGGGGCTTTCACGGAAATTCCTCAGCTGAAGCAGGTTCTGATCATCGGTGTCGCTCCGCAGCTCGAGCTGGAGTTTCTGGATCTGGTGTTCGAGGGGGTGCTGGCCGTCACGACAGACGACCTGCGGCACACGGGCGACGCTCTGGGTGGGGACGTGAGGGAGATGCTCTCTCTGGTCGAGAAAGACTGGCCGATATACATTTCCGCGGATCTGGACGTGCTCACCCGCGACTTCGCCCGCACGAACTGGGACCAGGGCTGTATGACGCAGGCGCAGCTGCAGGAGTGCTGCAGGCGTCTGGCCTCGTCCCACCGCATTCTGGGAGTGGACATCTGCGGGGGGATTACGGGAGAGAAGGGCGGAACCCCTCAGGATTTCGCCCTGAATCTGCGGACGCGGGAAAGGCTGTCGGAATTTTTTGCTTCACTTTTTTGAAGAATGTTTCGATAATTGGCGGAAATCGTTTAAATTTGGGCGTTTTTAAACGCTATTACTGATAATATGGAAGAGAATCTCAAAATTACCTGTCTTCACGACAGCCACGTAGCTCTCGGAG
>CAVKLO010000145.1:0-5027 GCA_963656985.1 Bulleidia sp.
GTCGGGCTCATAACCCGGAGGTCAGAGGTTCGAGTCCTCTTCCCGCTACCAGACAGGACAAATCGCAGGATTTGTCCTGTTTTTTTGTTTCTTTTTACGGATTGGTCTATAGCAGGGGTCAGGAACGGCAATGAGGAAGAGGTTGGGGCGTGCATCGAGATGACGGGATAACGTTTTAGGTCGTCACCTCGGTGTACCCAAGTACATCGAGGTGACGGATTTCCCGGGATTTTCGTCATCTCGGTGCCCGAACTTACCTGAGTTCTTCAGTTCCGGGTAAGTTATTTTTAATATTCACTAAGATCGATGTTCTCCCCGGTGGAAATCACATAAGCCGATATCTGCCCGTTCGCCTTGCCGAAGGCGATGGCTTCATCCCGTTCATCTTCGGGAAAGAGTCTGGTGCTGTCGAAGTAGTAAAGACCCGAATCAGTATCTAGCCAGCCGCCCACATACCCGTCGTGCTCCTGAGCGTGAGAGATGACCATCGGAAGAGAAGCCTTGGAGTGGCTGTCCTGCGTGGCGGCGTAAGATACGGCAATCCCGGAATCGGGTTCGGTAAAGTCGGGGATATGTATGGTAAAGCCGTCGGGATGCGTTTGGGAATACTCCCAAACTTTGTCCACAAGGCTTTGGACATCAGCCTGTTTCTTGCAGGCGGCACAGGAGCAGAGCACTACTGCTGTAATTACTGCCAAAAGAATCCTTCTCATCACGTTATCATTTATCCGGCAAATGTAGAAATTAATTGGCTCAGCTGCAAAAGCGGGGGCGGGTAAGGGAGATTGCCGGTCGGGGCCGGCAATGACGTGGAAAGCGGGCCGGCAATGACGTGGAAAGCGGGCCGGCAATGACGTTGGAAAGGTCGGGGCCGTCGTCATTCCCGACCTGCTCTGGCACCTGAGGTCGCGAGGATACCCCGCGTGAGAATACCTCGCAGCGGATTTAACATTATTTTAACAATCCCGAAACAGGACGGTAACATTACATTGCGAATTTTGCAGCCGAAGAACAGAAACTATTTATGAGCAGTGTTTACCTGACCATCGTGGTGTTCCTCTTCGTTCTGGCGGCTTTCGACCTTATGGTCGGAGTCAGCAACGACGCAGTGAACTTCCTCAGCCCCGCAGTGGGAGCCAAAGTCACCAAATTCAGAACCATCATCATCGTGGCCGCAGTCGGAGTCTTCATAGGGGCCACGGCAAGCAACGGAATGATGGAAATCGCCCGTAACGGAATCCTCCATCCGTCGATGTTCACCATAAAGGAAGTGATGTTCATCTTCCTCGCGGCTATGATTTCCGACGTCATCCTGCTGGACATCTTCAATAATCTCGGGCTCCCGACCTCCACCACGGTGTCGATGGTCTTCGAACTCCTTGGCGCGACTGCGGCCTTCTCCCTCCTGAAGATAGTCGGAAGCGACGGGGCCCTCACCCTCGGAGACCTGATGAACACCGAAAAGGCCCTCGGAATGATACTGGCCATCTTCGTCTCCGTAGCCATAGCCTTCTTCTTCGGAACTCTGCTGCAGTACATCTCCCGTCTGGTCTTCACCTTCACGTACCGGAAGAACCTGAAATACAAGATAGGCGTCTTCGGCGGAGTCTGCACCACCGCGATAGTTTACTTTATGCTCTTCAAGGGAATGAGCGGAATGACCTTCATCACCCCGGAAGTGAAGGACTATATAAACGCGAACACCTGCTCCATCCTCGGACTGGTATTCCTCGGCTCCACCCTGCTGATGCAGCTGCTTTACTTCCTGAAGGTCAACGTCTTCAAGATACTCGTCCTGATGGGCACCTTCTCCCTCGCGATGGCATTCGCGGGGAACGATCTGGTGAACTTCATCGGAGTCCCTCTCGCCGGCTATGCCTCTTATGTGGACTATGCGGCAAGCGGCTCCGCAGACCCCGACTCTTTCTTTATGAACTCCCTGAACGGGCCGGCCCACACGCCCCTGATATTCCTGCTCGCAGCCGGCGGCATTATGGTCTATGCCCTCGCTACATCGAAAAAGGCCCGCAATGTCATCAAGACCTCCGTCGACCTGGGCCGTCAGACTGAAGGCGACGAGATGTTCGGATCCTCCCGCATAGCCCGCGTGCTGGTGCGCCACTCGAACAACTGCGGCCGCACACTCGAAAAGCTCATCCCCAAGCAATTTCAGCAGTGGGTGGAGACCCGCTTCAACAATGACGAAGCCGTAATCCGCGACGGTGCCGCGTTCGACGAGATACGCGCGACCATAAATCTGGTAGTCGCGGGCCTTCTCATCGCCCTCGGAACATCTCTGAAACTCCCTCTCTCGACCACCTACGTCACCTTTATGGTGGCTATGGGATCCTCCCTCGCCGACCGTGCCTGGGGGCGTGAGAGCGCAGTGTACAGAGTCACCGGCGTAGTTTCCGTAATCGGCGGATGGTTCGTCACAGCGGGCGCCGCATTCATCCTCAGCTTCCTCATCGCGATGCTCCTGCATCTCGGAGGCTTCATCGCAGCCTGCGTCCTGATGGTTCTGTCCATCTACATCCTCATCCGCAGCAACCGCCGCTTCGCCAAGAAGAAACAGGAGGAGACCGGAGACGTCCTCTATAACAAGATGATGATCTCCAACGACAAGAACGAGGTACTCGACCTGCTCAGCCAGCATATAATAAAGACCCAGAGCGACTTCCTCGGCTATATCGACACCACTTTCACCCAGGTCGTGGACGGATTCACCCGGGAGAACCTCTCGCTTCTGCGCAAGGCCGAGGACGGTATGCGCCGCACCCGCGAAGAGCTCAAGAGCGGCCGCCGCAAGGAGATGGCCGGCCTGCGCAGGATAGATCCGGCGGCGGCGATGGAGAAGAACACCTGGTTCCACCTCGGCCGCAACGCCTGCGAAGAGATTCTCTACTGCGTCAGACGTATCGCCGACCCTTGCCTTGAGCACGTGGACAACAACTTCATCCCTCTCACAGAATCCCAGAAAATCCAATTCAAGTCTCTCTGCGAGCAGGTCCACAAGATGATCGTCGAGACCGGTGAAGCCATACGGAGCGGCTCCAACGAGCGCGTGGACGAACTTCGCCGCGAGGGGAGTGCGCTGAAGAGCAGCCTCGAGAAAGCGCGCGACGCCCAGCTCCTGCGGATGCAGATAGGCAAGGAGAACATCTCCGTCGGCTACCTCTACGTGAACATCCTTCAGGAGATGCGCGAGCTTACCAGTTCTCTGCGTCACCTCCTGCGAGCCTCGAAGGGGTTCAGACAGTAGCGTACAGAGCCAATATGTCTTCATTCGGCCGGAGCGGCACAGCCCTCCGGCCAATTCTGTCTTGCACAGCTCCGGAATGCGCAGCTCTATCCGGCGGTATTTCCCGAAAAAATAATTACCTTTGCGGGTTGGAAACGAACATATAAACGAATAATAGAGTTCAATACATTTTATTATGATCTACACAAAAGAGGTGCAGCAGATGTGCTGCGTTGCCAAGGGCGCTAACCACGCCAATGCCCCTATCCCCGAAGAGGGTAAATGGGTGCATGCAAAAGAGATTAAAGACATTTCCGGACTTACGCACGGCATCGGTTGGTGCGCTCCGCAGCAGGGCTGCTGCAAACTGACCCTGAACGTGAAGGACGGCATCATCGAAGAGGCTCTCGTGGAGACGATCGGCTGCTCCGGTATGACTCACTCCGCAGCTATGGCTTCCGAGATTCTCCCCGGCAAGACACTCCTTGAGGCTCTGAACACGGACCTCGTATGCGACGCCATAAACACGGCGATGCGCGAGCTCTTCCTCCAGATCGTCTATGGCCGCACACAGTCCGCTTTCTCAGAGGGCGGTCTCGCGGTGGGCGGATCCCTCGAAGACCTCGGAAAGAACCTCCGCAGCCAGGTCGGCACTATGTTCGGCACACGCCTCAAGGGCAGCCGTTATCTCGAGATGACCGAAGGCTACTGCACACGTATGGCTCTCGACGGGAATAACGAAGTCATCGGCTACGAGTTCGTGAACCTCGGCAAGCTTATGGACGCCCTCAAGGGCGGAGCTACGGGCCCTGAGGCCATCGAGAAGGCGAAAGGCACCTACGGACGCTTCGCAGAGGCCGTTAAATATATTGACCCACGTAAAGAGTAAGAGAATATGGCACTTTTTGAAAGCTACGAGCGCCGCATCGATCAGATCGATGCCGCTCTGAACAAATACGGTATCAAATCCATCGAAGAGGCCAAGGCCATCTGCGACGCCAAGGGCATCGACCCTTACAAGATGTGCGAAGATACGCAGAAAATCTGCTTCGAGAATGCCAAATGGGCTTATGTAGTGGGAGCCGCCATCGCCATCAAAAAAGGCGTGAAGAACGCCGCCGAGGCCGCCGAGGCCATCGGTGAGGGCCTGCAGGCCTTCTGCATCCCGGGATCCGTAGCGGACGACCGCAAGGTGGGTCTGGGCCACGGAAACCTCGCCGCCCGTCTTCTCTCCGAGGAGACCGAGTGCTTCGCCTTCCTTGCGGGCCACGAATCCTACGCCGCCGCCGAAGGTGCCATCAAGATCGCCGAGATGGCCAACAAGGTACGCCGCAAGCCTCTGCGCGTCATCCTGAACGGACTCGGAAAGGATGCCGCGAAGATCATCTCCCGCATTAACGGCTTCACTTACGTGCAGACACAGTTCGACTATGCCACAGGTGCTCTGAACATCGTTTCCGAGACCAGGTACTCCGAGGGAGTGCGCGGCGGCGTGCGCTGCTACGGTGCCGACGACGTGCGTGAGGGCGTAGCCATCCTCCATCACGAGAACGTGGACATCTCCATCACCGGAAACTCCACGAACCCTACCCGTTTCCAGCACCCTGTAGCCGGAACCTACAAGAAGGAGCGTCTCCTCCAGGGCAAGAAGTACTTCTCCGTCGCTTCAGGCGGCGGCACCGGACGTACCCTGCACCCGGACAATATGGCTGCCGGTCCGGCTTCCTACGGAATGACCGACACTATGGGCCGTATGCACTCCGACGCGCAGTTCGCCGGTTCGTCT
>CAVKLO010000146.1:0-5009 GCA_963656985.1 Bulleidia sp.
TCTCGATATCCTTCATCAGCTGCGCTTCCTTCAGCACGACCAGCTGCCTCTCCGCCATCATAGGATAGCGTCTGGCGGCAGACACCACCATATCGGCGTCCACGTCGGAGCCGTAGCAGACGGTTTCGTTGAAGTCCTTCTCCTCCTCGGGGATGCAGCTTTCGATGATAGCGTCGCAGACCAAATCCGGATAGTAGGGTTCATCGCCCATCAGGAGATACACACTGCGGAACTCGCCCCTGCGGGCCTGCTCGATCAGCTGACGCGAGAGCGCGTCGATATTGACGGAAGCTTTTGCCATATCCGTGCAAAAGTACGAAATTATCCGTATCTTTGAAAGCGCCGGACGTCAAGATTACGTTAAGATTACGTTAAGATTACGTTAAGTTTTCTACGTTCGCGGCAAGTGATTATGAAAAAAGAGAATTTTATGTCGGTATTCAGGGATAAATATATAGCATACCTGACCTCGGTCAGACGATACTCGCGGCGCACCGTCGAGATCTACGCTGACGCGCTGGAGCGTTTCGAGCGCTACACCTTCGGCATCGGAGAACCCGGGGCGGAGCTTTCCGCCGTGCAGGTGTCCGATGCGCAGCCGTCTGTCTCGCGGGGGCATTGCACGCAGCCGTCAGGCGAGGTGCCGTCCGGTGTGCAGCCGTCAGGCGAGGTGCCGTCCGCCTCGCGGACCTACGGGGCAAGCCTCAACGCGACCGCAATGCGCAATTACGAAGTGCACCTGCTGGACGAGGAGAAACTCGGAGCCCGGACGGTGAATCTGCATCTTTCGGTTCTCAGCGGCTACTGCCGCTTTCTGATGAAGGAGGGCGTTCTGAGCAGCAACCCCGTCCGCCTGACCCCCCGCCCGAAAACGCGCAAGCGTCTGCCCGTCATCTTCAGAGAAGAGGCGCTGGACAGCTATTTCGAGCAGACCCGCAGCCGGGCGAGCGAAGAGAACCTCGAGCTGCTGCGGAGCCTGGGAGAAGGTCCCGCCGGCCGCAAGACGGCCAATGAGCTATATACCGGACGCCTGAACCGTCTCATCGTGCTTCTGCTCTACTCTACGGGGATGCGCCGCAGTGAACTTATCTCCCTGAACGTGGGGTCGGTGGATTTCGGAAGAAAGGTCATAAAAGTACTTGGCAAGGGTGACAAGATGCGGGAAATTCCTATGACAGATGGTCTGATTGAAGAAATTTTACTATATTTACACGCAGTTGACACGATGGCGGGCAGCGCAAGGACGGCCGAAAGCCCTCTGCTGCGGACGCTTAAGGGTGAAAGGCTCTATCCTGTATTCATCGACAGAGTGATAAAGGAAGAGCTGGGAGCGGTCGAAGGCATAAGCGGAAAGAAGTCGCCGCACGTTCTGAGGCACACTCTGGCGACAGAGCTTCTCGACGACGGGGCAGACCTGAATTCCATAAAGGAACTGCTGGGACACTCCTCTCTCGCGGCTACGCAGGTCTACACGCACAACTCCATCGAGAAACTGAAAAATGTTTATAATCACGCCCACCCAAGGGCAAAAAACGGAGGTAATTATGGAGATAAAGATTAAAAGCCTGAAGTTCGACGCAGATCAGAAACTCATCGACTACGTGAACAAGAAAGTATCGAAAATCGCCAAATTCTATGACGGGACAGAGGTCGCCGACGTCACTCTCTCCCTGCTCCAGGAGCCTGACAACAAAAACGTGAAGCTCCAGTTCCACATTCCGGGTGAAGACCTCGTGATCGAAAGGAATGCCAAGACTTTCGAAGAGGCCGTAACCGACTGCGTCGACGCGATGAAAGAAAAGATAGTGAGATCGAAGGAAAAGAGATTCGAGAAATAGCCGGCGAGGCGGATGCAAAAAAGTCAAAAAAAATTTGCAGTATAGGAAAATCTGCCTATCTTTGCATCCGCGTTTGAAAAAACGACAGTTGAAATGATCCGGTGCGGTAGTTCAGCTGGTTAGAATGTCGGCCTGTCACGCCGAAGGTCGCGAGTTCGAGTCTCGTCCGCACCGCATAGCCCTTAGGGGCTTAATGAAAAAGAGTGGCTGGAAGTTCAGAACTTCCGGCCGCTCTTCTTTTTTTATCCGTCATTGCCGGCTCTATCTTTTCCTGTCATCGCCGGCCAGTTTTTTCTCGTCATTGCCGGCACCGACCGGCAATCCCTTCGAGGCACGGGATGCCCGAGCAAGCCGGGCAAGACGCACGCAAGTCGGGCGTGACAATGGGGCCGGGAGCGTCAGCGGACCATACGGATGTAAGGATGCCCGAAGAAGAGGACTTCGCGGACAGGGCGGAAGCCGAGCTGCGTATAGTAATGCTGAAGCCTCGGAGAATCCGCTGCGGCGATGAGGCTTGTGAGGCTGAAGCCCCGGGCCCGACCGCAGCGTATCCCGTCCATCATAAGAAGATGTCCGGCCTTACCCCGGGAACCCCGGCAGTCGAAAACTCTCCCCCGGAAATCCGGATGGACCGCGAGACTGTCCAGGTAATACTCCCCCGCCTCGCACTCCGCTTCCGTGTCCCCTTCAGAATAGCCGTCATTCAGCAGTCTCCAGGTGAAGGTGCGCAGAGCCGCGTTCTCCTCGCCGGGGTAGGATATCAGCGCACCTGCGGGAACCCCGTCCACACAGGCGATGTGGGTCCTCCTGTACGAATACAAGGTATCCTCCCGGCCGCAGATGTCCGTGAAGACATCCACGGCGGAGGAAAGGCTGATGATGCCGGCGCTCAGCTCCACCGGAAGGCCGGCGGCCGACGGGTCGAAAGCTGGATAGCCCACGCCTTCCAGCACCGTCCGGGCGATGAATCCGGCATCCTCCGGCCGGGCGTCACGTATTACAAGTTCCATAAGTTCCTCGGAGATATGATTCTACGCCATCGCGAACAGCACCATCAGCTGCGCGGCCAGCACGCGGAGGAACATAGAGAGAGGATACACCGTCGCATAATTCAGCGAGGTATAATCCGTCCCATACGCTCCCTGGGCAAAAGCCAGCACAGGCGGATTAGTCGTGCTGCCGGAAATCAGGCCGCAGAGCTGATAGAAATTCAGCTTGAAGACCAGACGTCCGACCAGCCCCGCTATGAGCAGCGGGACCAAGGTTATGATGGCTCCGTAGAGAATCCACCAGAAACCGCCCGCGACGAGCGAACTCACGAAAGACTCGCCCGCACCGAAACCTACCGCCGCGAGGAAGAACGAAATGCCTATCTCGCGGAGCATCATATTGGCGCTGAAGGTGGTGTATGTAGTGATCTTCCACTTAGGGCCGAAATGGCTGAGCAGAATCGCCACGATGAGCGGACCCGCCGCCATACCGAGCTTTATGGGCTGCGGGATGTCCGGGAAGCGGATAGGTACGGAACCCAGCAGGATACCCAGAGCTATGCCGGCGAAAATCGGCACCAGATTAGGATGAGTGAGACTCGCGGGCTTGTTGCCTATGATCTTCGCCACATCGCCCATACTGGACTTGGGACCCACGAGCTTCAGCGAATCCCCCACCTGGAGAATCAGGTCGGCACGGGCCACCAGATCCAGTCCGGCCCGGACAACTCTGGACACCGAAACCCCGTATTTCTCGCGGAGCTTCAGGTCCTTTATTCTCTTTCCGGTAATCTCAGAGCGGGTCACCACCATCTTCTGGGTGAAGAGCTCGCTCTGCATACTGAGCCAGTCATTGTAATGCATCGGAATCTCGTCACCGAAAATGATGCGTATCCTGTCCACCTCTTTCTGCGAAGTGACTATCAGGAGCTTGTCGCCTTTGTGGAGCACCGTGTCCGAATTCGGAATGGACATCACTCCGTCCCTGAGCATCCTGGAGACCACGATGGAAATGTTCTCTCCCGCAAGCACGTGACCCAGAGTACGGCCGAAGACAGCCGGATTCGCCACCTCGCAGTGCATTCTGCGCGCAGCTTCGGCAGTTTCGGAGGACTCGGAGTCCAGCTGAGCCTGCTCCTTCTCGAGGTCTGCCTTGAAGACAGCCTTGAAGAAGATGAGCAGAAAGAGCACCCCGATGACACCCAGAGGATAGGCCACGGCGTAGGCCGAGGCCAATTTCGAACTCTCCGCAGCCGCAGCCGCAGGATCGGAGCCCTGCGCGATCATCACATCCGACAGAGTCTGCTGGGCTGCGCCCAATCCGGGGGTGTTCGTCACGGCTCCGGACATCACGCCGACCATAGTCTTGAGGTCCTCGCCGGTTATCAGCGAAATCGCGACTGTGGTGATCACCGAAAGCAGTATGATGCCGGTAGCCATTAAATTCAGCTTCACGCCCCCTTTCTTGAAGGAAGTGAAGAAGCCGGGACCCACCTGCATACCGATGGAGAAGACGAAGAGAATCAGACCGAAATCCTTCATAAAGGAAGTCACGTCGGCATCCGGGCGGAAGCCGAAATGGCTGACGAGGATACCCACGAAAAGTATCCAGGTGGTTCCGATGGAGATTCCCTTTATCTTGAATTTCGCCAGCCACAGCCCCGAGGCTATGACCAGCGAAAAGAGAAGTATCGAGTTTGCGACCCCGCTTACCATACGAACTTGAAGGCTATATCGACAGGGATATGCTCTGTTCTGAGATACATATATGCGTCCTGCAGGTCGGAGCCGACTGCGGAATACTCATTCACGAAAGCCTCGGCTTCAGCGTAGGAGCCCGCAGACTGGATTCGGGCGAGTTTGAGCGACAGGGCGCCGATTGCAGACTTGGCTGCTTCATAGTCGATATAGTAGCGGCTGTCCGGATGAAGCTCGAAGGCCCCTTCCGAGAGCAGATAGTTATAGCACAGAAGGGCTGCGCGGCCCGTCACCTCATCGCCGAAACGGCTGGAGCGGACGAGATTGGCCACGAAAGTGGCCACGGCATCCTCCGGAGTCACGACGGTGCGGGTGCGGTAATTGCCGACGGAGCTTATCGCGAGGTCCGCGCCCATCGCGTCAGCTCTGGCGTCCTCTATGACCGCTGCGAGATTGCCGAGCGGCTCGGTGCCGCCTTCGGAAG
>CAVKLO010000147.1:0-5007 GCA_963656985.1 Bulleidia sp.
TGCCACTGCATAGAAGTCTGACCATATTTGCCGGTATAGGCGTTCACGTAAATAAAAAGCCAGAAGCGTCCGCTGTTAGCCAGCGGTTCCGTATTGATCATAACTATCCAAGAATCATACGGCACCTTGAAAGATGCGTTTATGCCGTTGTAGTTGTTGGTAAAGATACTGCCCCCCTTTATCACCTCTGTGCTGATCTCTACCCAGTCATAGTAGTCAACCTTGTCCCGGACTATTTCCAGCGCCTGCTCCATCGTTATCGGGGAGCCGTCATCATTAAAGTATCTGTCTTCTTTTTTACAGGAAAACAGCATAGCGACAAGCGCACAGATACAAATAAGGACTGATTTTTTCATAACATCCATATGGTTAAACGGTTATCATCTTGCTGACGGCATAATACCAAACCTTTCGACTTATTAAACGGGCAAGTTCGAAAAATACTGCACGGAAGCATTGTGTTTTTTTAACAGCTTTCAAGAAACTTTGCATTCATCGTGTTTTCGTACATCTCAATGCATCTGATGACCCTCGGAGCGAGATTGCCGGTCGGGGCCGGTAATGACGAATGGTTCAGGCCGCAATGACGAGAAAAGGCAGTGCCGGCAATGATAAGGTTAGGTCGGGCGTGCCGAAACACACCTGCGGTCCGGCT
Source organism: Bulleidia sp. (assembly GCA_963656985.1). Lineage (GTDB taxonomy): Bacteria > Bacteroidota > Bacteroidia > Bacteroidales > UBA932 > Cryptobacteroides. Next base: position 656 of record CAVKLO010000147.1, read on the forward strand.
CCGGCAGACTTCAGGGAACGCATTGGACGGCGGAGCCGGACGGAAAGTATTGCGTTCCCGGGAGTCTGACCGGAGCGGGCCGCCGAGCGAGCGTCATCGGACGGATCAGATGCTCTCCAGAGCCGTGAGTACGTCATTCCAGACTCTCTGCCGGAGGGTCTCGTTCAGGATTTCGTGACGCATCCCTTCGTAAAGCTTGAGATCGGTGCGGGAGTAGCCGACTTTCTTCATAAGCGCCACGGCCTTGCCGATGGCCTTTCCGCTTATCAGGCAGGGGTCATCCTCCCCGGAGATGAAGTGCACCGGCAGCTCCGGACGGGCAACTCTCCAGCCTTCCGGCGAATAACAGTCCGACATCAGAGACATCAAGTTGGAGAAGCCGTTTGCGGTGAACTGGAACATACAGAGCGGATCGCTGTGGTATGCCTTGAGCGTTTCCTTGTCGGAGCAGACCCAGGCGCAAGGGTAGCCCTCGTTCGCGAACGGAACATTGTATTTGCCGAACGATAGCTTCTGGAGCAGTTCAGGACGGCTATGGCCGCCGCACAGGAGCACCGCGCAGTCGGCGAGCAGTTTGCCCGCAGACTTGGCGGGATTGTCGCTCGGACTGCCGCAGACGAAGAGCATATCGATCATATCGTCGTAGCGCTTGGTGAACGAGCGCACCACCATAGAGCCCATACTGTGCCCGAAGAGGGCATATTTCAATCCCGGATAATGTGCTCTGGCCCGGTCGGCGACAGTCTTCACGTCCTCGACCATAGCTTTCCAGCCGCCCTTGTACATATACCCGAGGTCTTCGGGCGACTTTACCGACTCCCCGTGCCCCCGGTGGTCGTGAATTACGCAGACATAGCCTCGCGAGGCGAGGAATTCCATAAAAGGCACATATCTTTCCTTGTGTTCGCACATTCCGTGGACAATCTGCACGAGTCCGCGCGGCGAGGATTGAGGCTCGACGGCAAGCGCCGAGAGTTCGAGATCGTCCGAGGACGATTTGAGTTTGAATTTTATCATCTGCAGAATTATCAGTCCGGCGCAAAGATACCTTTTTTTTCGTTCAATGACTTCTTTGCGCCGGACCGAGGGCGGAATTGCCGGTCGGGGCCGGCAATGAAACTGACTTGCGGTCTGGGGCCGACAGATATTCTTAAAGAAGTATTATCATTTGGTGAGCCTCTTCACGGCCTCGCCGAAGGAGATGAGCTCGATGCCGTGCTCCTTTATGTAGTCGAGAATCACGGGACTGGTCCAGAGATCCACGATGCCCTGACGGTCCTCGGCGACATTCTCGTAGCCGACGTGATGAGTCGCCTCCATCTCCGCGGACCTGACGGCCGGATGGTCTATGGTCACATAGTATGACCCCTTCTCCATCTTCGAGAGAGCCTCGATGAACTTCTCCACCCTCTCCCCTACCGGGACACCCATCCCGAAGCCCAGAGACTTGACATCGATACCGCCCTGCCCCATAAAGCTCTTCGCGGAATCCATATAGAAGAGCCCGTACTCCGAGCAGAGACGCCTCGCGATCTCATCGATTCTCGGATCCACGATGCACCAGGCCATATGGCTGGTCAGGTGGGTGAGATTCGGCACATACTTCTTCGCCAACTCGATCTGCGCGCGCATCTCAGCCTCTATTTCGCCCATATCCAGCCTGTCACGATTCTCCATCATCGACCCTCCGGGATAATCCTTCGAAGGAAAAGTCCCCCTGAGGAAATAGCCGTCCCCGTCGCAGAGCGACGGACAATGCGTGAGCGGTCTCCACTTGTAGCCGTCCCACTCGCTGGTGAACACTATATGCACGCCCACGTCCAGCCCCGGATTCTCCCTCAGAAGCGAAACAGCCTCCGGGAACCACGGCGCGACCGTCATAATCTCCGTACTGCGCTCGATACCTTCGCGATAAGCCTTGATAACGCCCATATTCGAGCCGTGCGAACCTCCTATGTCGTCACCCCGGACGATGAGAGTCTGACCTCCCGCCGCAGGGGCCGCAAGCGCGGCCAATGCGGTAAGGACGGCCAAAAATTGAAAGGTTCTTTTCATAAAGGGACTACTCCTGAGGAAGCATTACGGCATTGACCTTCCAGGTCTGAGCCTTGGACTGCTTGAAGGTAGCGGTGGAGCGGATGTCAGCGGCGGATGCACCGATGAGAACCTGATAGGTGCCTGCGGCGGTCTCCCACTGAGAGGCGGCGTCATTGAAGGACGCAAGTCCGTAAGCGTCGACGGTCATAGTAAGGGTCTCGCTTGCGCCCGGGGCCAGCTCGGAGGTCTTGGCGAACGCCTTGAGCTCGTATGCCGGCTTCTCCAGACCGCCGGCCGGAGCCGCGATGTAGAGCTGGACGGCTTCCTTGCCGGAAACCTTGCCTGTATTCTTCACAGAAACGCTGACGGTGATTCCCCCGTCCTTGGAGACTTTGACTGTAGGCTTGCCGTACTCGAAGACGGTGTAGCTCAGACCGTAGCCGAACGGATAGGAAACCTCCTTGCCGGCGGTCGTGAAATAGCGGTAGCCCACGTTCAGACCCTCTGCATAGTCGGTGTAGTCATAGTCCTTCACAGGCTTCTTCTCGGCTTTCTTTCCGAAGAGCGCCGCGAAAGGATTCGCCGCAGCGGCCTTAGGCTTGTAATAAGGGAAATTCACCGAAGACGGAATGTCGAGGTAGGCCAGAGGGAAAGTCATAGAGAGTTTGCCCGAAGGGTTCACCTTGCCGGTGAGAATGTCGGCCACGGAGTTTCCGGCTTCCTGTCCCGGAGTCCAGGCGAGCAGAATCGCGTCGGGAAGACTCTTCCAGGACGCGGTCTCCACCACGCCGCCCAAGTTCAGAACCACCGCGACCTTCTTTCCGGCCTGATGGTAGAGATTGCAGACCTCGGTGATGAGGGTGCGCTCGTCTTCATTGAGGTCGAAGTCGCCCTCGAGAGTGCGGTCGTCACCCTCGCCCGCGTTGCGGCCGATGACCACCACTGCGGCGTCATTCCGGTCCGCGGAGTTGGCGATGACCTCCTTGCGGACGGAGAGTTCAGGGACTACGCCCTCCCCGAGAGACAGTCCGCCGCCCAGTGCCTGCTCCGGAATTATCTTGGCGTTGGCATCCTCGGCGTTGATGTATGCGCGGTATGTCCTGTAGAGGGCGGCGATCTTCTCGTCAAGCTGATAGCCTGCCGCAGCGAGTCCTTCGTCTATGTTGCGCACATAAGGCTTGTTCACGTTGCCGGAACCGGTTCCGCCCGCGATGGTCTTATATGCGTTCATACCGAAGAGGGCCACCCTGCCGCCGGAGAAAGGAAGCATAGAGTCGTTCTTCAGCAGAACCATACCCTCGGCGGCAGCCTTGCGTACAGCCTCCGCGTGGGCCTTGAGGTCGGGAGCGTTGCTGTAACGGTAGCCGTTGAAGCGCGGAGTCTTCACGATGTACTCCAGAATGCGCCTCACATTGCGGTCGAGGTCGGCCTCGGAGAGAGTGCCGTTTTTCACTGCCTCGATGATGCGCTGGGTCTCGAAAGGCATACCGGGCTCCATAAGGTCGTTGCCGGCGTGAACCGCCGCTACTGTGCCTTCCTTGGATCCCCAGTCCGTCACGACGATGCCCTTGAATCCCCACTCGTCGCGCAGGATGGTCTGGAGCAGTTCAGGATTCTGCTGAGTGTAAACCCCGTTCACCTTATTGTATGAGGACATTATAGTCCACGGGTCGGACTCCTTGACGGCGATTTCGAAATTCTTCAGATAAATCTCGCGGAGAGCGCGTGTGCCGATGCGGGCATCGTTCTCCATACGGTTGATTTCCTGATTGTTGCCCATAAAGTGCTTCATCGAGACGCCCACGCCCTGGCTCTGTATGCCGCGCACGTAGGCTGCGGCGATCTTGCCGGAGAGTACCGGGTCCTCGGAGAAATACTCGAAGTTGCGGCCGCAGAGAGGATTGCGGTGTATGTTCATACCCGGGGCCAGCAGCACGTCGGCTCCGTACTCGAGAACCTCGTTGCCCATATCCGCGAGCAGTTTCTCCACCAGATTCACGTCCCAGGTGCAGGCGAGAACCGTTCCTACAGGGAAGCCCGTGCAGTAGAAGGTCCTGTCAACGTCCTTTCTCTTCGGGTCGATGCGCAGTCCGGCGGGGCCGTCCGATAATACGGTCTGGGGGATGCCCAGTCTCGGAATGGCCTGGGTCGTGCCGGCAGCTCCCGGAACGAGGGTCGCATCGGCGGCGGTCATCGAGCCGGCGGTCATACTTCCCCAGCCGGAGCCGACCGCGAGCGTGGCCTTCTCCTCGAGGGTCATAGCCTTGAGGACTTCGTCGATGTTGTCCTTGCGGAGTCTAAGCTGTGCGCCCGCC
>CAVKLO010000148.1:0-4998 GCA_963656985.1 Bulleidia sp.
GATTGAGACATATCGAGGTGTACCCTCTATATGCGCTGTCAAATCTCGTTTCCGTATAGCGTCCAGCGCAAAAATGCGAATCAAAATGCCACAACCCGTCCCGGACGGTCCCCGATGCTCAAGCAGCGACAAATCTTCGACCTTCCGGGCGTCAAGTACGTCTTCAGGGGCGAGGAACAGAACACGGAACCCCAAGCACCACAGGAACTGTAGGACTGACCCGTTGAAGCAGAAATCCCGAGCCTAGGTATAAAGGTTCTGGATTTTCGGTTATTTCGCTTGACCTGAAGTCTCACCATTCCCGTAGTTTTTCCGTTATCGTCAGCTCAGATTCTTCCCGTGGCATTTTTTGTATTTCAGCCCGCTGCCGCAAGGGCAAGGGTCATTGCGGCCGACATTTCCGAAAACTGCGGCCTCGCGGCCAATATCGTACATCTGCTGCGCAAGGGTTTTCGCGTTGGCGAGTTTGTCCGGACCGGACTTGTCCATTCTGAACATATCGTCTGAACTGCGGCCCTTGAAGCACCAGCAAGGAATAGCGTTGGTGTAATGCATAATGGCGTTCGCCACCATCTGCACATCCTCGAAGTGTCTCACACTGCCTCGGTCGAGGATATCTTCTATCAGTTCGTTGAATACTGCGGTATCCAGGCCGAGGAGCTGTTTGACAATCCATATCCGGTGTATGGCATAGACAAGTCTGTCGCTCTCATAGCCGATGGTGCGCAGGGCGGAATGCAGCTCTACCCCCTCTTCGTGCAGATGCCAAGGGCTGTTGTAGGGTGTGGTTTCACCGGCATCAAGTATATCTCTCCTGGAGATTCTCTTTATGCTCCGTTTCCGCATCTGATTTTCACCCCATTCCTTAAGCAGTTTGTCAGGGTCTTCCACGCAGGGGTGCATCAGGTACTGATAATAGCAGAGGGACTCCAGCCCGGGGTAACCGGACATAAACTTGTGGAAATTCCACCTGTCTTCCTTGAAATCCCTTTCTACAAGGTCGAAGATGTCTGAAAAGGAAATCATTCCGAAGATAGCCAGACAGCCCCAGAGGTACTGCTCGTACACCATCCTCGGTGACGCTTCTATCCGGGTCATAGCTTCGCCTATATGAGGAGCAAGCGCCTCGTACATCCCCGGGGCAAAACGGAAGGACAGCAGTTCCGGGGATTTGTCTTTCACCTCAATGAATCTTATCGCGGCGGCAAAGGTGGTCATCGAAGTGGTGTTGATTTCCTCGTCCGCACCCTCGCCACGCTTCGACAGCAATGACAGGAGACGGAGTTCGTGATACGGTAGCCTTTCCAGACAGTCCACCGGATTATCTGCAATATGCTCCGCAATAGCCGAGGCAAGCTCGGCTTTACGGGCGTTGGATTTCACTGTCGTCACATTCAGAAAATTACGGCATCGCCTCAGCTCTGTCACCGTTCCGGACAGGTAGAGGTCATAGAGTTTCTGTTTTGTGTCCATATTTATACAGTTATTAAGCAAAGGGCGTCACTCGGTCAACTGACATTCAGGCAGTCCCGAGGGCTTTCCCTTTCAGGTAATGCGTCCGGATGAACGGGGTGGCATAGCAGTATGGGATGAAGGCGAGGGAGGGGAGAGGGACGGTGAGGATCAGGTTCGCCGCCTTGCCGACGGTGATCGAACCGCAGACATCGCTCACCCCCATAGCATAGGCCCCGTTTATGGTGCAGGCGTTGAAGGCCTGCTCCGGGGTGAGCCTCATCTTTATGCAGCCCTGGGCCATAACGAAACGCATATCCCCGCAGGGGGAGGACCCCGGATTATAGTCGCTCGCGAGGGCGAGTCCCAGTCCCGCGCCGATGAAATCGCGCGCGCGACCGTAAGGGAGCCCGAGGAAGAATGACGAGCCCGGAAGCATAGTCGGCATAGTCCGGCGGCCTTTCAGCGCAGAAATCCCCCCGGATGATGTGCGTTCCAGATGGTCCGCTGAAAGCGCGTCGTGCTTAAGCGCGGTCTCCATACCCCCGATGACGGCTATCTCATCCGTATGAACCTTGGCCGCAAGGCCGTAAGAGTCTGCTGCGGAGAGGATTCTGTCCATATCTTCCGGCGTGAAGAAACCCTCGTCGCAGAACACGTCCACGAAGTCGGCGAGGCCCTCCGAGGCGACGCGCGGCAGCATCTCGCCGCACACCAGGTCCACGTACTCCCGACGGCGGCCGGTGTAGGCGCGCCCCACGGCATGCGCTCCGAGGAAGGTCGAGCGGATGAGCGCAGGGACGCTTTCGCGTATGCGCCGGATCACCCGCAGCATCTTCAGCTCGTCCTCCACGCTCAGGCCGTAGCCGCTTTTTATTTCTATGGCTCCGCTCCCTTGGGCCATCATCTCGCGCACCCTCGCGAGGCTCTGTCTGTAAAGATCGTCCTCTGAAGTCTCGTGGAGCAGGTCGGCGGAATTCAGTATCCCGCCGCCACGGGCGGCTATCTCCTCATAGCTCAGTCCCTCGATCTTATCCCTGAACTCCCCCTCGCGCGAGCCTGCATAGACTATATGGCTGTGCGAATCGCAGAATGACGGCATCAGAAGGCAGCCGGAAGCGTCCACCACTTCGTCATAATCCTCGAGACAGGGACATCCGGACATCCTCGCCGCATCCGCACTTTCGGCTATCCCCCCGAAATCCGCAACATCCGCACAACCGGACATACCCACCACGTCCGCACATCCGCCCATCTCCCCGAAGCCCGTGATGACCCCGTCGGCGACAGTGAGATACGCTCCGGAAATGCTGCCGACCCGAGACATCTCCGCCCCCTCAAGCCTGCGGACTTCAGGGGACAGGATGCCGATTAGCTCTTTGATATTAATGAATATGCTTTTCATCACGCAGGAACTCCGCGGACTTCGCTATAAGCGGATGCAGATATCTGTCGTCGGAAACGAAAGGAACCTCCTTCCGGTAGGCTGCGAGAATCCTCTCCAGAGCCGGGGAGGTCTTCGCCGGAGCGCGGAACTCCATAGCCTGGGCCGCGTTCAGCAGCTCTATGGCGAGCACTTCCTCGACATTGTCCACCACGCGCACCAGTTTCGTGGCCGCGTTCGACCCCATACTCACGTGGTCCTCCTGGCCCTGCGACGAAGGGATGGAATCGCAGGACGCCGGCCAGCAGAGGCCCTTGTTCTGGCTCACCACCGATGCCGCGGTGTACTGCGGAATCATAAAGCCGCTGTTCAGACCCGACTCCGCGACGAGGAAGGACGGCAGTCCCCGCTGCCCGGAGATGAGCTTGTAAGTCCTTCTCTCCGAGATGCTCGCCAGTTCCGAGAGGGCTATCGCGAGAAAGTCCATAGGCATAGCTATCGGCTCCCCGTGGAAATTCCCGGCGGAAATGATCATATCCTCGTCAGGGAAGACGTTAGGGTTGTCCGTAGTGCTGTTTATCTCGGTCTCCACCACGCTCTCCACATAGCGGATGCAGTCTTTCACCGCACCGTGCACCTGCGGGATGCAGCGGAAGGAATAAGGGTCCTGCACGTGCCGCTTCGGCCTGCGGATCATCTCGCTCCCTTCGAGCAGCCTGCAGAACACCTCCCCCGTTTCGAGCTGCCCCCGATGCGGGCGGAGCCTGTGCGTGAGCTCGTAGAACGGCTCGATGCGACCGTCGAAAGCCTCCAGCGAGATGGCTCCGATGCGGTCGGCCCAGCGCGACAGACGCTTGCTCCCGAGCAGCGCCCTGACCGCGTGCGCACTCATAAACTGCGTGCCGTTCAGCAGCGCGAGACCCTCCTTCGACTGAAGCGTGACCGGTTCCCAGCCGTGCTCGCGGAACACTTCGGCGCTCGGACGCACGCGTCCTCCGGCCAATACCTCCCCCATTCCGATGAGCGGCAGGGACAGGTGTGCGAGCGGGGCGAGGTCGCCGGAGGCGCCCAATGAGCCGTGCTGATACACTACCGGGAGGATGTCTTCATTGAACATATCCACAAGTCTGCGGACCGTAATGAGCTGGGCTCCCGAATGCCCGTAGGACAGGGACTGTATCTTCAGGAGCAGCATCAGCTTCACGATTTCCGGGCGGACCTTCTCGCCGCAGCCGCAGGCGTGGGACATCACCAGATTATGCTGGAGCTGCGAGAGCTTGTCCGCCGGGACGCTCACGTTGCAGAGCGAGCCGAAGCCGGTGGTGACCCCGTAAACAGGCCTTCCTATGTCCTCCATCTTGGTGTCGAGATAGTGCCTGCACTTCTCTATGGCCTTCACGGACTCTTCCGAGAGTTCGAGCCTCGCTTGCCCGTCCATTATCTCCTTCACCCTGTCCAGGGTAAGGCGTTCAGAAGAAATATAATGTATCATTACTGCAAAGTCTTTCTTATCAATTCATCATCTGCTATGGACGGCACCGTCACCTGAAGCTTCGAGTTCCCTGCGATCGCACTGAAAATCGCGCTCATAGCGCCCGGATTCCGGGCCCAGCTGCGGCGGGCGATTCCGTTGTTCACGTCCCAGAAAAGCATCTCGCGGATGTGCCGGGCCGAGTCTTCGGAACCGTCTATCACCATACCGAAGCCGCCGTTTATCACCTCGCCCCAGCCTACGCCGCCTCCATTGTGGACGGAAACCCAAGTGGCCCCCCTGAAGGCGTCGCCGATGACATTCTGTATCGCCATATCCGCCGTATAGCGCGAGCCGTCATAGATGTTCGCCGTCTCCCTGAACGGGGAGTCCGTACCGGAGACGTCGTGATGGTCGCGGCCCAGCACTATCGGGGCGCTGATTTCGCGCTTGCCGATGGCTTCGTTGAACGCGAGGGCTATTTTCGTGCGGCCCAGGCAGTCGGCATAGAGAATACGTGCCTGCGAACCCACCACGAGACGGTTCTGTCCGGCCTCCTCTATCCAGTGGATATTGTCCCGCATCTGGTCGCGGATGGTCTCGGGAGCGTAGCGGGAGATTTCCCGGAGTACGCTCACCGCCAGGGCATCGCTCTTGGCGAGGTCTTCCGGGTCCTGCGACATACATACCC
>CAVKLO010000149.1:0-4984 GCA_963656985.1 Bulleidia sp.
CTCCTCTGGAAGCTGATATCTGCCTCGTGTATGTCCCTTCCGCCTTCGAGATAGTCCCTGTCATCTCCCTGTCTCTGAGAATGCAGATTCGATTCCACGAAAGATATCGGCACGTCCATAAAAATGTTGAGGTCCGGACGCGGGAGACCGAAGTCCCCGAATTCCGTCCGCAGAATCCAGTCGCGGAGCCTTTCGGCTTCGGATTTGTCCCGGACCTTGGCGCACTGGTAGGCTATGTTCGAATAGACATAGCGGTCCAGAAGCACGCAGACTCCCCGGTCGAGCTTTTCCCTGAGCATAGGCGCAGCCCCGTGCCTGTCTTCCGCGTAGAGCAGAGCCACCAGCTGAGGATGCACCGACTCCATACTTCCGAAGTCCCCGCGCAGAAAGCGGCCGATCAGCTCCCCATAGACGGGAGCGTCATATCGCGGGAAATGGATGTGCTCCAGAGCGGGGCATTTCTGCCCGAGATACTCTCCGAGCCGTTTCAGCTGAGTGGATTTTCCCGCTCCGTCCAGTCCTTCCAGTACTACAAGCATATCCCGGTATCTTTAGAAACTCTTTTGTGATAATTTTCCCCCTTTTTCTTTCCGAAAGGGGACAATCACGCAAAGATACCATTTTTTATGTACTTTTGGGATGTGTATTTCATATTTCAGCAACGATGAAAAAAGCGGACAGAAACATAAAGGTAATGGGAATAGTGAATCTGACCCCGGATTCCTATTTCGCGCCGAGCCGGGCGGCTTCGACTCGGGCATTTCTGCATAGGGTAGAGACTCTTCTGGATGAGGGGGCGGACATCATAGACGTAGGGGCCGTCTCCACCAGGCCCGGAGCGGCGCCGGTGACGGTGGAGGAGGAATGGGGAAGGATAGCCGCGGCATTGGACGCCTTCGCGAAGGCGTTCCCGGGGACAGCTTTGAGCGTGGACACGACCAGCGCGGAAATTGTCTCCCGCTGCTGCGAGGTGCTCGGGAGGGGGATAGTCGTGAACGACATTTCCGCCGGGGAGGACGATGAGCGGATGCTCGGACTCGTCGGACGGCTGGGTCTGCGCTACGTCGCTATGCACAAAAGGGGGAATCCGCGCTCGATGCAGTCGCTCTGCGACTACGATGACGTGACGGAGGACGTGCTGCGGTATTTCGAGGATTTCGGCCGGAGAGCGGCTGCGGAGGGGGTGGAGGACTGGATTCTCGACCCGGGCTTCGGCTTCGCCAAGAGCGTGGAGCAGAACTATGAGCTGCTGCGCTCGCTGGACCGCTTCGAGGCGACAGGACGCGAACTGCTTATCGGCATCTCGCGAAAGAGCTTCATATATAAGCCATTGGGCCTTGGCCCAGAGGATGTGCTCGACCAGACGCAGGCCCTGCACCTCGAAGCTCTCAGGCTGGGTGCGGACATTCTGCGCGTGCACGACGTGGCTTCGGCGTGCCGTACCGTGAAAATCTACAGGATGCTGGAAGGCAAGTCCTGAAACTGCACCGGGCAGGCCTCCGGAAGGCAATTCCTGAAATTACAGGGCCTTCACCTCGAGGCCCGGGTCGAAGGACGGGATATGCAGAATCTCGACTTTGAAGAGGTTCCTGCGGTGCAGGCTGTCGATTTTCTCCTTAGTCTTCAGGTCTTCGCAGACGCCCTCGCGGATGTAGCGGTCGAGGGTCTCGTAGGTGAAGCCGAGCTTCTGCTCGTCCGAGCAGGAATGCGGCAGCCCGTCGTCCGGAATCTTGTCCACCCAGACGGACGGCACGCCCAGAGCGTGGCCGATTCCGCGCACTTCGCGTACGCAGAGCTTGCCGAGAGGGGAGAATGATCCTGACGCGTCGCCGTAGAGAGTGGCGTAGCCGATGTAGTCTTCGCTGAGGTTGCAGGTGTTCGCCACCATACCGTTCAGGGTCTGGGCCACCGCGTAGAGCACGGTCATACGGATGCGCGGAGGGATGTTCTGTTCAGTCTGCACGCTGAAACCGTTTCCGCAGACGCTGCTGCCCAGGGCGTTGAATTCGGCGTCGATCCTGCCTATCGGCAGACACAGATGACGTATCCCAAGATGGGCGCAGATTTCATCGGCCTCGTTTATGCTCTGGCCGTGAGCCGGCATCGCCACTCCGATCACCCTGTCTCTGCCCAGAGCCTCGGCGCAGAGAGCCGCGCAGACGGTGCTGTCCTTGCCGCCGCTCATTCCGATGACGGCGCTGCACTCTGCTCCGAAAGGGGCGAACCACTCACGGATCCACGCTATGCAGTTTTGAGCTAATACATTGTAGTCCATATCTTCTTTTATTTCTCCGTCTGCAAAAATAGGAACTCCCCGAGAAAAGCCGGCAATTCCGGACATCTTTTTGGAGTCTCGAATCCGTTTTTTTAATATTTTTGCAGAAACTGATTCGGAAGGCGTTCTGAAAAGGGAACGGCTTTCCGCTAATTTCCCCCGGAATATGAGTGCAGACAGCCCGCTTCTTATGCGCTGCAGGATCCGCCGGATTCTGCTCGTGTGCAACAATTACGACAGCTATTCTCTCGAAGAAGACGGACATATCGAAGAGCAGATAACCCGCGAGTATGCCGACCTGAACCTGAGCAACCCCCCGTCCTTCGAACGGGTGGAAAGCACGGTCGAGGCCTATGCTCTCGTGGAGAGCGGAGAGACTTTCGACCTGATAGTCACTATGTACAATGTCGGCGAGATGGACGTGTTCGAATTCTCCCGCAAGGTGAAGGCCCTGCAGCCTTCCACTCCGATAGTGCTGCTGTCGTCTTTCTCGAAAGTCATCTACAGCCGGATATATGAGCGGGACCGCTCCTGCATAGACTTCATCTTCTGCTGGAAAAGCAGCACTGACCTCATAATCGCCATCATCAAGCTCCTCGAGGACAAGATGAACGCCGAGTATGATATGGCTCAGGGAGTGAGGGCCATACTGCTCATAGAGGACTCCGTCCGCTATTACTCGACCTATCTGCCCCTACTGTACAAACTGGTGCTCCAGCAGAACATCGCTTCCTTGAGCGACACTCTGAACGAAAAGCAGAAAACCCTCTTCAAGCGTTCGCGGCCTAAGATTCTGATGGCGACCTGCTACGACGAGGCGGAGGAAATCTACCGAAAGTACAAGTCGAATATTCTGGGCGTCATCTCCGACATCGGCTTCGTGCTCCACAAGGGCGACCGCTCGAAGGACGAGAAGAGCGACGCCGGCGTGGATTTCTGCTCTCTCGTGAAGAAGGACAACCCCCGTATGCCTTTCCTTATGCAGTCTTCGCAGGAGAGTATGCGTGCGGTAGCGCACAGCCTCGGAGTGGGCTTCGTGCTGAAGTCCTCGAAGACCCTCACCCACGACCTGAGCGAGTACATAGGCAAGTATTTCGGTTTCGGGGACTTCGTCGCCACCGACCCCGATACGGGGGAGGAGATCGGGCGCGCACGGAATCTGTATGAGTTCGAGAAACTGCTCGGGACTCTCTCGGTCCGCGCTTTCCGCAGCCTCGCGGACCAGGACTACATCTCGCACTGGCTTTACGGCCGGGGCTTCTTCGCGCTCGGAAACATATTCCGCCCCATCCGCATCACGGACGACTCGGAGGTGGATACCGTTCGGCAGATGAATCTGCGGGCCATCAGGGAATTCCGCATTTCGCTGGGCCTGGGCGTCGTGGCGGAGTTCGACCCCTCGACCTATAACGATGCCCTCCGCTTCACCCGCCTGGGGAGCGGTTCTATGGGAGGCAAGGCCCGCGGACTGGCCTTCCTTAACCATATGCTTCAGAAATACGGCCTCTTCGACAGATGGGAGGGCGTGAGAGTGATGGTCCCTCGGACTCTCGTCGTGACCACCGAATATTTCGACCGCTTCATCCTCGAGAACGGCCTTCAGTATGTCATCAATTCCGACATCTCCGATGCGGAGCTTCTCTCGGAGTTCGTGGCTTCTACGCTGCCGCAGGAGTTTTCTGCAGCACTGCGCGTTTTTCTGCACCACACCCATAAGCCTCTTGCGATACGCTCCTCCTCGAAACTGGAAGATTCTTACTATCAGCCGTTCGCCGGAGTCTATTCGACCTATATGATTCCGCATACGGAGAATGTGGACCAGGAACTCAGGCTGCTTTCGAAGGCGATAAAGAGCGTCTATGCCTCGGTCTATTTCGCCGCTTCCCGCGCATACATCACAGCGACTTCGAACGTGCTCTCGGAGGAGAAGATGGCGATAGTCATACAGGAGGTGTGCGGCAGCGAGGACAGCGGCCGCTATTTCCCGACGCTCTCCGGCGTGGCGCGTTCGCTGAACTTCTATCCCGTGGGCTACGAGGAGGCGGAGGACGGAGTGGTGAAATTGGCCTTCGGCCTCGGAAAAGCGGTCGTGGACGGAGAGCGGGTGCTGCGCTTCGTGCCGGCCTATCCGAAGAAGGTCATACAGACTTCCACGCCCGAGCTGGCGATGCGCGACACCCAGCAGGTGATGTACGCTCTGGACCTGCAGCCCGACAAGTTCAAGACTTCCGTGGACGACGCCGTGAATCTGGAACGCATTCCGATAAGCGGGTGCGGCGGCTTCCGAAGTTTCGCCCGCGTCGCTTCGACCTGGGACCGGGAAAGTATGCGAATGAGCGACTCTCCGTTCGCGGAGGGACCGAAGTATGTGACTTTCTCGCACATACTGAATTACGGCACTTTCCCCCTCGCCCCGATACTGCAGGAGCTTCTGAATGTCGCGCGGCGCGAGATGCGCTGCGACATCGAGATGGAATTCGCCGCCGACCTGGACCGTCCGAAAGGGGAGGCTTCCGTTTTCAACGTCCTGCAGATACGCCCCATCTCGTCGGACAGCCGGGATGAAACGGTGGACTGGAGCAAGGTGGACACGCAAGGTGCTTTCCTCACGAGCGGCAGTGCGCTCGGGACAGGCTGGATAGAGGATGTCCGCGATCTGGTCTATCTGCGTCCGGAGACTTTCGATGTGCTGAAGACACAGGAGATCGC
>CAVKLO010000150.1:0-4907 GCA_963656985.1 Bulleidia sp.
GCTGAGTCTGGACAACGAAGACAATTCGCTGAACTGCAAGGTGAACGGCCGCGAGATGCAGCTTTCCGACGCGCTGCGGCTCGAAAACAACTCGCTGATGCTCTACGCGAGCGGCAACAGCCTCGGACTCGGCTACTACTACGACAACAGCGCCGCGAGCGAGAACCGGGGCGAAATCTACCTCACGGCGGAGTGCCTGCGCGACGGGAGTGACAGACCGGCCGTCAAGGCCAGAAGCCTGACGTCCAATATCTACGCGAACGGCCGCCAGTGGCGCATTCTTCCCGCCGGCTTCGGCTACGGCGACGGACGGCTCAGCGTGGACAGCCTCAGGGTGGAGTGCGACTCCCAGTCCCTAACCATCGACGGCGGGGTCAGCAGGAGAGGAACCGACACTCTGGAGGTCAATCTTTCCGACCTCGACCTCGGAATGCTGAACAGTCTGTCCGCCTCTCTGCCGGCTCTGGAAGGCAGAGTCACCGGGAAGGCGCTCATCTTCTCGCCGACGGAGGCGAAAAGCGGCATTCTGGCGAAACTTCTGCTCTCCGACACCTCCGTTTCGGGCTACAGGGCCGGGGACATACACGCGGGGCTCAGCTGGGACGACGGCGCGGGAGAGCTCGATGCCGTGCTGAGGAACTCTCTGGACTCCCTTTCCACCTTCGACATACGGGGCAGCTATTCTCCTAAAAACAAGGCTGTCACGGCGCAGCTTCAGCTTCGGGACTTCGAGGCGGGATACTTCTCTTCGTTCGCCCGGAAGATATTCAGCACCCTCGAAGGCAAAGTAAGCGGAAAGATTGACGTCGGGGGCAGTCTCGACCGGCTCGACGTCAGCAGCGGGACCTGCAGCATATCCTCGGGAGTGCTGGGAGTGAATGCGACGGGAGTGGACTATCTCGTGGGAGGAACTTTCCATATCGACAACTCGGGAATCCACTTCGACGAGGTCACGGCATCTGACGGCGCCGGCGGCACGGGCCGGGTCAGCGGAGGTCTGCTCTACGAGCGTTTCAGAAACTTCAGGCTCGCCACCGCCATCGAGGCCAAGGACATCAGATGCGTGGCCCTGGACAGCGGCGAGAGGTTCTACGGTCATCTGAACGGTACGGGAAAAGTGAGCTTCGAAGGCCCGTTCAGGTCCGTGAGGATGGAGGCCGAGGCGGTGACCTCCAGCAAGGGCGAGCTGCACATACCTATAAAATCCTCCGTTTCGAGCGGCCCGGGCGACCTTCTGACATTCAAGGAAAAGCAGCTTGCGTCAAAGGCGGACCCTTACGAGCAGATGCTGAGCCGTATCAAGGGCGGCGGACAGGAGCCGGGCGACTTCAGTATGGGACTCAGGATTTCAGCCACTCCGGACGCCACCTGCAATGTGGAGATAGGCGAAAACGGCGGGGCCACGCTGAAGGGGCACGGACACGGAGACCTGATTATGGAGGTGAGACCTTCGCGGCACGAGTTCAGCATCGGGGGCGACTACACATTGACTGACGGCAATGTCCACATATCCGCGATGGGACTCGCGAACAGGGACTTCACCATCAGAAACGGAAGCTCCATAAGCTTCAACGGGGACATAATGGAAAGCAGCCTGTCCATCGACGCCGTATATAACACCAAGGCTTCGCTCGCCAGCCTCGTCGCGGACACCACTTCAGTTTCCGCAAGACGCAACGTGGAATGCGGAATCAGCGTCACGGGAAAACTCCGCGACCCTTCGCTCTCTTTCTCGATAAACGTTCCGGACGTGGATCCGCTGACCAAAGCCCGGGTGGAGAGCGCTCTGAGTACGGACGACAAGGTCCAGAGGCAGTTCCTCGCCCTGCTTCTGACAGGCAGTTTCCTGCCGGACGAAGGCTCGGGCGTCGTCAGCAATCCGGGCAACATCCTCTACTCGAACGTGGCCGACCTGATGGCCAACCAGCTGAACGGCATTCTGGAGCGGCTCCAGATCCCTCTGGACCTCGGTCTGGGCTACCGCACCGCGAGCTCCGGCACCGGCATATTCGACGTGGCCGTGTCCACGCAGCTCTTCGACAACCGCGTCATAATGAACGGAACCATAGGCAACCGCCAGATGACGGATGCCTCGGCAGCCGACGTGGTGGGCGACATCGACATAGAAATAAAGCTCGACCGGAGCGGCTTCCTGAGACTGACGCTCTTCTCGCATTCCGCGAACTGGTACACCAGCTATCTGGACCGTCTGCAGCGCAGCGGCATCGGCTTCGCCTACCAGAAGGAGTTCAACACCCTGGGCGAACTGCTCCGCAGCCTCTTCGCCGGAAAGCGGAAGCGCGAGCAGATGAACCTCGACTCCTCGCTCCGGGACAAAGACAGTAAAACCATCGTAATCGAATGAACGGAAAACTCTACCTGATACCCTCCCCTCTCTCCGATGGGGAAATCGCGGACGTGATACCCTCTTCGGTGCTGCGGCTGCTTCCGGCCCTGGACTGTTTCGTAGTGGAGGAAGTGCGCACGGCGCGGCGCTATCTTTCCCGTGCGGGTCTCAAGGGGCATATCGACTCTCTGGAGTTTCACCTGCTGAACGAGCACAGCACGCCCGCCGACGCGGAAGCTCTCGCAGACCTTTTCGCGGACGGGCGAGACGTGGGACTGATCAGCGAAGCCGGACTTCCCGCAGTCGCCGACCCGGGCGCGATGCTCGTGGAAGTCTGCCACCGACGCGGCATACGCGTGGTGCCGCTCACCGGACCCTCCTCGCTGATGCTCGCCCTTATGGCATCCGGCCTGAACGGCCAATCCTTCGCCTTTTGCGGTTACTTGCCGGCTAAAGCCGAGCAGCGGAGGGCGGCGGTCAGAAATATAGAAAAAACCTCCTCCCGACTCCGTCAGTCGCAGATTTTCATAGAGACTCCATACCGGAACGACGCTATGCTGTCAGACCTTCTGGAGTGCTGCCTGGACTCCACGGAACTGTGCATCGCGGCGGACATCACCTCGGAAAGCGAGTACATCCGCACCCTGAGCATAGCGCGGTGGAAGAAAGAGAAGAGAGAAATCGGGAAGAGGCCGTGCGTATTCATACTGC
Source organism: Bulleidia sp. (assembly GCA_963656985.1). GTDB lineage: Bacteria > Bacteroidota > Bacteroidia > Bacteroidales > UBA932 > Cryptobacteroides. The sequence goes on from CAVKLO010000150.1 coordinate 3,059, forward strand.
TTGCGAAATGATAGGGACAGTGGAACTCGCCGGGATGGAATTCCTCGCCCGGCACGGCTGCCTGCCGTTAGAAAAGGCCGTGGAGAACCTCTTCATCGTGGATTTCTCCGGAGAATATGATATGGACGCAGCAATGCGCAGCGACGACCTCGCGGATGCTGTGGATTACGGGGACATCTATGACATAGTGGCCCGCGAGATGGCGGTGCCCTCCTCTCTTCTGGAGCATCTCGCCGGACGCATCTGCGACGGGATAGCCGCCCGTCATCCGGAGCTTGTTTCATTCAGTGTCTGCGTTTCCAAGCGCCGTCCCCCTGTGAACGGCGTCGCGGCCTGGTCCAGAGTGAAAATCAGCAGATGAAGATAGCTTTTCTCACGCTCGGCTGCAAACTGAACTACGCCGAGACCTCCACCTATGAACGGGGCTTCCTGCAGGCCGGCTGGGAGGCCGTGTCCCCGAAGGAGAAAGCCGACGTGTACCTTATAAACACCTGCTCGGTCACGGCCACTTCCGACAGCAAATCCCGCAATCTCATACGCAAAGTCCACCGCCTGAATCCCCTCGCCTACATCGTGGTGACGGGCTGCAGCGCTCAGCTGCGCCGGCAGGAGATAGAAGGGATAGACGGGGTGAGCCGCGTCTTCGGGGCTCACGAGAAGCAGAACGTGGTGAGCGAGACCCTGGAGGCGGTCCGGGGCGGTCACGGATTCAGATCCGCCGCCACTGCCGGCACTGACGGGGTTTTCGGGGCTTTCAGCACAGGAGAGCGCACGCGCTCCTTTCTCAAGGTTCAGGACGGCTGCAGCAACTGCTGCGCCTACTGCACCGTGCCTTATGCCCGGGGAGAAAGCCGGAACATACCCATCAGCGAGTGTCTCGCCGGGGCGAGGGCCATCGCTGCCGAAGGCGTGAAGGAGATAGTGCTCACGGGTGTGAACACCGGAGATTTCGGGAGGACTACGGGCGAGAGTTTCCTGGACCTTCTGAAGGCCCTGAATGAAGTGGAAGGGATAGAACGCTACAGGATTTCATCCATAGAGCCGAATCTGCTGACCGAGGAAACCGTGGCCTGGATAGCTTCGGGCACGAAATTCCAGCCCCATTTCCATATCCCTCTCCAGAGCGGGAGCGACGAGATTCTTCGCAGGATGGGACGGCGCTACGACACGGCGGCCTTTTACGACAAGCTCAGTATGGTACGCCGCTTGATGGAGGCCCCGGGGAGGCTGAAAGTATTTTTCGGGATTGACCTTATGACCGGTCTGCCGGGCGAAAGCGAGGCCCTGTTCCGCGAGAGCTGCGATTTCGTGCGCAGCTGCGCCCCCGCATTCATACACGTCTTCCCCTATTCCCGCAGGCCCGGGACTCCGGCCGCCACTATGCCGGGACAGGTGGGCGAGGAAGTGAAGAGGGAGCGTGTGGCGGTTCTGGAGGAGCTGTGCGCGGAGCTGCACGGGGATTTCGTCGCGGCCCACAGGGGTATGCACGCCCGCGTTCTTTTCGAATCGAAGGAAAAGGACGGCTCGATGGGCGGGTACACGGAGAATTACATCCGCGTCACGAGGCCCTGGGACTCTTCCCTGAGCGGGCGGATCGCGGATGTGGTGATCTGAGGTTCAGTGCCGGCCTTTTTTCTTCGAGACACGGGATGCCCGAGCACGTCGGGCATGACGAGGAGTGGTCGTCATTGCCGGCCCTTTTGTCTCGTCATTGCCGGCCCCGACCGGCAATCCCGTCACCGCTGCGCCATCTATTCCTTTCTGTGCTTTTGCGAGTCAATCCTGCAGGCACTTGATTGACAGCTCTATTGTCCTATAATAGTATGGCTTATCGGGTGTCCCGATGCGG
>CAVKLO010000151.1:0-4892 GCA_963656985.1 Bulleidia sp.
TTCCCGGTCAGGACCATAGTCACCACCCACTGCGCAAACACTCTGATAACCGACTCGGCAGCTGCCGGAACAGCTCTCGCCACCGGCAGCAAGACTAATTCCGGAGCCCTCGGAGTAGGCCCTGACGGACAGCCTCTGACCGATCTTACCGAGCAGGCCGGCGCGGCCGGCTACGGCACGGGAGTCATCACCAGCGTCGGCGTGAACCACGCTACTCCGGGAGCTTTCTACGCCCACGCGCAGAACAGGAACGAATATGACCTCATCGCCCGTCAGCTCATTGAGTCCAAGGTGGATTTCGCGGCGGGCGGCGGATTCAACAGGCAGAAGAAGATGCCTTTCACGGCCGCAGATTATGTGAAGGCCGCCCGCGAAGCCGGGATGGGCGTTTATGTGGGCAAGGACGAATTCTCGGACATCGACAAGAGCCGCAGGGCACTGCTTCTCGCAAGTCTGGAGAATAACGACCTTCCTCTGGCCATCGACCGCAGGAGCGGGAACGAGGTCTCTTTAGCGGATTTCACCTCCGCAGCGATCGACTATCTCTATTCGAATTATCCCCAGGGCTTCTTCCTTATGATAGAAGGAGGTCTGGTGGACCAGGCCGCACATAATAACGACGCCGTCTCCGATTTCTATGAGATAAATGATTTCGCCTCATCGGTGGATCTGGTTCTGGAATTCTGCAAAGCTCATCCCGAGGAGGCTGTAGTCATCGTCACGGCCGACCACGATACTGGCGGACTGGCCCTCGGTGCCGGCAAGTATGAGATTCATCCTGAGAGACTTGCTTATCAGAAGGAGTCTAAGAACTCCCTCACGGCCAAGTTCGACGCTCTGAAAGATTCGGGCCGCGAAGTGTCCTGGGAGGAAGTCCGCGAGCTGCTTTCCGAGAGTCTCGGACTCTGGAGCGAGGTCGAGGTGAGCGAAGAGCAGCAGGCGCGCTTCCGTCAGCTCTATGAGGACATCTTCATAAAGAAAGAAAATTCGCTCGAGAAGAACTGGTACGCCACGAATTCCCGTCTGGTGGCCGAGGCCGTCGATTATCTCGACCGCGCCGGCTGCTTCAAATACTCCTTCTCCTCCCATTCCGGAGCCCCTGTAGGGCTTTTCGTGAGCGGAGCACGGGCGGAAGAGTTCAGCACCTGCAGCGATAATACCGACATCCCCGAGGTCATCCGCAAGATAGCGAACTATTGATACTATGGGCATCCCTGATATCATCATAGCGGTGGACGGCTATTCTTCGACAGGAAAGAGTTCCTTTGCAAAGATGGTCGCCGCAGAGTTCTCCTTCCTCTATCTGGATTCGGGAGCGCTGTACCGCTGCGTGACCCTCTTCGCCCTGGAAAACGGCTTCATCGACGGCGAAGGCCGCATCGATGAAGAGCTCCTGCGCGAGGCGCTCCGCAGTCTGGACTTGAGATTCCGCTGCACGGGAGGCGACTCCCGGGCTTATATCGGGGAACGCTGCGTGGAAAGCGAGATACGCTCTATGGCCGTATCTTCTATGGTCAGCCGGATTTCCGCCATACCGTCCGTAAGGGAGCTCGTGGACGAAATCCTCCACAAGGCCGGCGCTGACGGCCGCGTGATAATGGACGGCAGGGATATCGGCACCACGGTCTTCCCCGATGCCCAGCTGAAAATCTTTATGACGGCGAGCATTGAGGTGCGTTCCCGGCGCAGATACGTCGAGATGACCTCGAAAGGCGCCGCGACCACGATGGAAGAAGTGGTGAAGAATCTCGCTGAGCGCGACTATATGGATGCCCACCGTGAGGTTTCTCCTCTTTCCAGAGCCTCGGACGCATTCGTCCTGGATAATTCGGATATGACTCTCCACGAGGAGCTGGTATGGCTCAAGGGCTTGATACAAGGTAAATTCGGAATACTGGAGCAGCTATGACAGTGGAGATCGACCCGCATTCCGGCTTCTGCGGAGGAGTGATAAGAGCCATAGACAGCGCGGAGCATTTCCTTGCGGACCGTCCGGGCAGCAGGCTCTATTCCCTGGGGGCCATCGTCCATAACGAGGCCGAACTCGCGCGCCTTTCAGAAAGGGGCCTGATACGGATCGATTCCGAAGATCTCGACGAGATGGTTTCCGCCGAGGGAGAGACCCTCCTCATAAGAGCCCACGGCGAACCCCCTCAGACTTACGCCAAGGCTGACAGGCTGCACTTCAGCGTGATAGACTGTACCTGCCCAGTGGTCTTGCGTCTCCAGAGGAGCATAAGCGAAGCCTATGAGAGAATCCGCCGCGAAGACCCTTCGGGGCAGATTCTGCTTTTCGGCAAGGTGGGCCACGCCGAGGTTCTGGGACTGGTCGGTCAGGTGAACGGCGACGTGCTCGTGGTGGAGAATATGGAGATGCTGGAAAGCGTCATCGCCGACGGCTGGATCTGCCCCGGCTCTCTGCTGGAGGTCTTTTCCCAGACCACGAAGAACCCCGACGAATACGCGGCCATCTGCCGCAGACTCATCGAGTATGCCGGAGATAATGTGACGGTCCACAACACGATATGCGCCCAGGTGGCCGAACGTCACAGGAGGCTTTCCTCTTTCGCCATCTCCCACGATGTCATACTTTTCGTCGCCGGGAAAGAGAGCTCGAACGGCAATGTCCTCTGCCAGCTCTGCCAGTCCGTGAATATCCGCACCTACCACATACAGTCCGCCGCAGACGTGCGTGCAGACTGGTTCTCCGAAGAGGACAAGGTCGGCGTCTGCGGAGCCACATCCACGCCCAAGTGGCTGCTGGAGCAGGTGGCCTCCCGTGTGCTCGATCTGCACGTCTGAACGGCATGCGATATGATTTTTTTGCATTAGTTGGCGCATTTCAGTAAATTTGCGCGTTCTATGGTTATTTTTAGAAAAAACAATATTTATGGCAACAACAGCTGATTTTAAAAACGGCCTTTACCTGAAATTCAACGACAAGCCTTGCATGATCGTGTGGTTCCAGCACGTGAAGCCCGGCAAGGGTCCCGCTTTCGTGAAGACCAAACTCCGCAATCTCGAAAACGGCCGCATCCTCGAAAACACATTCACCGCCGGCGCCAAGATCGAGACCATCAACGTCGAAAGACGCCCTTACCAGTTCCTCTATGCCGATGAGGACGGGTTCAACTTTATGCACGAGGAGACCTACGAGCAGATCCACCTCCCTAAGGACGTGGTGGAGAACTCCGACCTGATGAAGGAAGGCCAGCACGTGGAGATGATGTTCCACGTCGAGGAGGAGAAATGCCTCACCTGCGAGCTTCCTACATACGTGGAGCTTGAAGTGACTTATGCCGAGCCGGCCGTGAAGGGCAACACCGCCTCCACCTCCGCTCTCAAGGAAGTCACTCTGGAGACGGGAGCCAAGATTATGGTCCCTCTCTTCATCCAGCAGGGCGAAAAGATCAGCGTGAACACCACTGACCGCAGCTACGGTCAGAGAGTGTAGTCGCCACGCGCAGCAGTATGAGAAAGAATTGGACGGCTGAGGTCTCTCCTCAGCCGTCCAATCTGCATTCTGCGCCGCGCGCTACTGGATTCTCTCGATCTTTATCTGCTGGATGAGGTAGTCCTCGCCTTTGCTGCGCACGAAGATGGTGATGTTGAAATTCTCTCCTCCGGCGTTCAGGACCCCCAGCGCATATTTCATATTGGGTCTGCCGGCCTTGTGGGAAATCTCGAAGGAACGGGGTGTGTAATTCTCGAAGAATGACTTCATTATGAGCCGTGCCTGATTCTTGCTGCAATTGCTCATCGGGGAGATGACCGAGATCTCCAGATTATCGGCAAACCAGGCCGAGAGGCTCTCCGCATCACCGTGGACGATATATTTCGCGATGGGAACGAACACGTCCCTGTCATCCGTCTGTGCCTGTACACCCGCACAGGAGAATAGACAGAGTGAAGCTAAAGTTATTCTCCAAAAACACCTCATAGCAGGCTCGAAACTTGCAAAAATCACGCCATCGCTGCACCCGCGCTTCGGGCGAAGTCGAAGACCGGATTTCAGATGAAATCATTATCTTTGTGACCGTATGGCTTCACGCAGGTTCAAATGGAGAGATTATCTGAGCTGGGGGCTTCTGGCCCTCAGCGTGTTCTTCCTGCTTTTCGCCGTGCTCGTATCGGGGGCTCCGGGAGATGCGGAATATGCGGCCGCACGTCTGGAACATAAGCTCCAGAAGCGGATGAAGACTCTGGACTCCTATGCCGCCCGCGCTCTCGAAGACGGTGCAGACGAGTGGCTCGACCTTGCCGAACTGCCTCCGGATATGGTTGTCTACCGCTATGTGGGCGATACTCTGAAGTCCTGGAATAACAGTTTCACCGTCTCCAACGATGACATAACCCTCAGGATCGTGTTCCCGAGGCTTACGAATCCTATGGTGAATCTCACCTCCCCGCTTTCTTATGTGAGCGAAAAGACTTCGTTCGTCAATCTCGGACAGAAATGGTATCTGCTGAAGGCCCTGTACGCGGACAAAGTCGAGGTAATCGCGGGCCTGGAGGTGATGAATTCCCTGGACCGGAGGTCTGCGAACAATGTCAACCCCCGTCTGCACCTGAACGGGCAGTTCTCCCTCATAACCCTGGACACCAGCTGCGGCACGCCGGTCTCCGTGGACGGCATCCCGCAGTTCAAGCTGATGAACTATTCCCTGAAGCGTTCCACTCCGGCTGACTCGATGATGGTCTGGGTATCGCTTCTGCTTTTCCTGCTCGCCCTGCTGGTATTCCTCTCGGCTCACAGGACTCTGAATTGCTTCCGGGCGGTCATACTCGTCCTGGCGGCGGTGCAGCTATGGATGTACTTCTGGGGCGAATCCGTCCGGACCGCCGCCGGAATCTTCTCGCCTACGCTCTATGCCGACGGCGAGGTATTCCAC
>CAVKLO010000152.1:0-4852 GCA_963656985.1 Bulleidia sp.
CCTTTTTGAGATTATTGGACACGCAAATTTACACCTTTTTGAGATTATTGCAAAGAAATGCGACCTTGCGATTGCGATATAGTCTCGGGGGCGCTCCCCGCAGCGGCATTCCGAGCCGCCGTCTGTTCCTTCTTCGGGCTGGCGAGGCTCCGTCCCAGACCGGCAAGCATCTCAATTCATCCAAACTCACCTCAAAATACCATACTTTGGATAAAGTTGATTTTGCTTAATTAATTGATTGATGTATCTTTGTATAAAATTATAATACAGAAATTATGGAGAAGTTTCTTCAAGGACAAGTTCGATTTCTTCGCGACCGGCATTCTGGAGGGCACCTATGAGGAGGAGCTGAAAAGCTTCGGTGATTCAAAACCGCACTTTTGCAGGTGAGCCTAGAATTCTTTATTTTTGCGGAAAGGTTTATCATTCACGAGTTATGGAGAAAAAAGAACGCGCTACCGAATTTGTCGTATTCTGTATAGAGAATACGGCAGAACGGCTGGGTATGTCAGGAGCGGAGGTATTCAGAAAACTGGATCGTGCTGGCGGAATTACAGGCTTTCTCTACCCGAGTTATGAAGCCCTGCATACTCAGAGCAAAGATTATATCGTCGATGAGGTTCTTTCGTATATGAGAGAGCAGAATATTAATTTGGACTACAGGATATGAAAGTGTTTCACGGTTCTACAGCAGTTATAGAAAAGCCTTCAGTAGCCGGTGGACGCGACAATCTTGATTTCGGCAAAGGCTTTTATCTGACAGATTTGGAACAACAGGCCATTTCTTGGGTTACCCGCCCTCGAAACGCTTCTAGGCGAAAATACGTGAACGTTTACGCATTTGACTTGAACTCGGCCCTTGAAGATGGGGTACGCTACAGAAAGTTTTCAGAATATGATGAGCAGTGGCTCACTTTCATCGCCTCCAACAGAAGAGGCGGAAATGAGTGGAAACAATATGACATAATCGAAGGCGGCATAGCCAATGACCGAATATTCACTACTCTCGAGCTTTATATGACAAGCCTGATATCTATGGAGGAAGCCCTGCAGCGTCTGGTTTATGAAAAACCAAATAATCAGATTTGCATCCTGAATCAGAGTATTATAGACAAATATCTCCGTTTTGAAACGGCAAATGAAATTACGGTATGAATGAGAATCCGCTGATTAACGAAACTCTGCTTCAGATGAAATATGCGAGAGTGGTTTCTCTACTGGCTAAGCGCCTTTCCATTTCAGAAGAAGATGCACTCAGAATATTCTATAATTCAGAGACATATAAAGAACTCTCTGATTTGAGAAACGGTCTCCATAATATGAGCGACCTTTATCTTGTCGACAATATTGTTCTGGAAAGTCAGAGCAGTGGTCAATAGGATAACAAGACCTTCTCCCGGAAAGTGATACGTCCCCGAAACGTGCCGTGATGGAACAGGAGATGAATCTCGACCTGAAAATGGTCGATAAAATCGACGTCGTCTGATAAGTATGATGATTTTCACTAAATTTGTGGGAATATTATAATTCGACTGCGATGAAAAGGCTCAAGCAACTCATACGGCAGAAGAAATTAATACAACCTGTCAATAGGGGCTCAAACACATAAAGGACGAACATATGAGATCGGCAATCTATGGCGCCGGGTCACTCGGAACGATACTCGGTGCGTTCATAACAAAAAACGGAGGCGAGATAGACCTCATCAACCACAACGCCAGGCACATTGAGGCTCTACGACGAAACGGAGCCCACATCACCGGCGCTCTGAATTTCACCCAGAGGGTTTCTGCTCTCACTCCGGAGGAGATGAGCGGGAAGTATGACATAATATTTCTTATGACAAAGCAGCAGAACAACCCTTCCACAGTCACTTTCCTTCGCGATTTTCTTGCTCCGGACGGGGTTATCGTGACCCTTCAGAACGGCCTTCCCGAACCCGGGATCGCCGAAATCGTGGGAGAAGAAAGGACGCTGGGATGCACGGTGGCCTGGGGGGCGACGATGCTGGGACCTGGAGAATGTGAACTGACAAGTTCTCCCGACAGCCTTACCTTTTCGCTTGGCAGCGCTTTCCGCGCTTCGGACGGGACTCCGCTCCAGGGCAACCATTTCAGCGAGGTGAAAGCTCTTCTGGAGAAAATGGGGCCGGTGGAGATTGACGGGAACTTCATCGGGACAAGATGGAGCAAGCTTCTCATCAACGCCTCGTTCTCCGGGATGAGCGCCGTACTGGGATGCACTTTCGGAGAAGCTGCGGGTCCGAAACCTTCCCGACGCATCGTGCAGGCCATCATCAAGGAATGCATTGATGTGTGTGACGCCTCCGGGATTAAGATTGAGCCGATCCAGGGAAAGGACATCGTGAAGCTTCTCGATTATCGCGGGGCCGTAAAGAAAGCCATCTCTTTTTTCATCATCCCGCTCGCAATCCGCAAGCACGCCCGACTCAAGGCAAGCATGCTCCAGGACTTGGAAAAGGGTAAGAAGACCGAAGTGGATTCCATCAACGGAGCCGTCTGCGCGCAAGGCCGCAAGGCGGGAGTCCCGACGCCGATGAACGACAAGGTGGTGGACATAATCCACCGCATCGAGCAGCGCGAACTCACGGCATCAAGAGACAATCTCAAGCTCTTCTGAGCGCGTCGGGGCTGTCGCCCAATATATAATCCAAAGGTACGCCGCCGACTCAGGTTCTGGACTATGTCTTTGACGGCGTTGATGGCCCGGAAGATGGCGTTCTCGATGTCCTACGGAAGGACGGTGTCCTATGCGGAGATGATTCGCAGTATGCTGGACTCTATACCGCAGTCCGACCCGGAGGTGTCCGGGGCTTTGGAGAAGATACTGGAGATGAATCCGGAACTGAGGGGGAAGATGAAACGATAGCCAAACCAGATAGGACGTGACTTTAACCTCCGACTCGACGGATTGATAAAATAATAATACGATGAAGGACAATAACTTGGAACATATTGACAGGCTGTCGGCGGACGGTGTGCAGCTGAACCTCGACGCGCTCTACCGGATAGCGCCGAGCGTGTTTACGGAGGCGGCGGACCCGCAGACCGGCCGCGTGCGCCGTGCGGTGGATTTCGACGCGCTGCGCGAGCTGCTCGGAGAGGCCGCTTGCGACGGCGGCGAGATGTATCAGTTCACCTGGGTGGGCAAGCGTGCCGCACGCGCCGAGGCTGCGCGGCCGACGGACAAGACCCTGCGCCCCGTGCCCGAGGACTCCGTGGACTGGGACAGCACGCAGAACATCTATATCGAGGGCGACAACCTCGAAGTGCTCAAGCTCCTGCAGCGCTCGTATATGGGCCGCGTGAAGATGATCTACATCGATCCGCCGTACAACACCGGCAACGACTTCGTCTATCACGACGACTTCCGCCGCTCCGCCGCCGAGGAAGACCTCGAGGCGGGCAATGTGGACGAGCTGGGCAACCGTTTCCGCCGCAACACCGACACCAACGGAAAGTTCCACTCCGACTGGTGCTCGATGATCTACTCGCGCCTGCTCGTCGCGAGAAGTCTGTTGACGGAGGATGGGGTGATATTTATAAGCATCGATGACAATGAGGTGGAGAATCTTAGGAAGATTTGCGACGAGGTGTTCGGAGAATGTAATTTTGTGGCCACATTCCCTTGGCGTAAAAGAACGGCAAAGTCTGATGTCCCTTTCGGGGTTTCACAGGACTATGAATGGATAGTGGTTTATGCCAAGTCCGACAGTTTTGCAGCAAGCGTGGAAGGGAAAGAAAGGCAATATTTTACCACTGACGACTTTCCGAATAGACCTTGGCGTGTACACGATTTGACAAAACAAACCTCAGCGAGCGAACGCCCGAACAGTTTCTTTACTATAGTAAATCCCAGAAATGGAGCGGAATATCCCGCAAACCCTAACAGCACTTGGCGTATAACGAAAGAATCTTTCAAGAAATATTACGATGAACATAGAATTATTTTCCCGGGAGACTATGATTTCCTCAATATCTCCCGCCCTGTCCTGAGATATTGGAAAGAAGATGATGAAAAGAAAGCCGGCGAAGCTTTCGGGCGCATAGCCGTGACGACTAAATTGGATGAAAAGTTAGGGATGTCACAGGACGGCACCAAAGAGATTACGTCTTTGTTTGACGGAAAAGTGTTCTCCTTCCCTAAGCCTGTAAATATCATAAAGTTCTTTGCGCAGATTATTAATGACAAGGATGCCCTCATCCTCGACTTCTTCTCAGGCTCCGCCACCACGGCCCACGCAGTGATGCAGCTTAACGCAGAGGACGGGGGACATCGCAGGTTCATTATGGTGCAGCTGCCCGAAGAGACGGCGGAGGATAGCGAGGCACGAAAGGCCGGCTATGCGAACATCTGCGAAATCGGCAAGGAGCGCATCCGCAGGGCGGGGGCGAAGATAAAAGAGGGATTGGAGGCGAAGACTCCGAAGGCGGAAGGGCTGTTCGCCGGGCAGGAAGAAACCCCGGCTCAGACCCTCGACACCGGCTTCCGCGTCTTCCGGCTCGATGAGAGCAACTTCGAGGACGTGAGCCTCGCGCCGGGCGACTACGACCAGGGTCAGCTCGACCTGCTCGCCGACAACATCAAGTCCGGCCGCAGCGAACTCGACCTTCTCTTCGGAGCGATGCTCGCCTGGGGCGTGACTCTCGACCTGCCTATGCAGACCGTCACGGTGGACGGCTGCAATATCTACATAGTGAACGGCGGCGACCTCGTGGCCTGCTTCAGCGAGAAGATAACGGACGGTGTCGTCAGGGAGATGGCTGCGCAGAAGCCTCTGCGCGTGCTCTTCCGCGACTCGTGCTTCGACACCGACGACAAGAAGATAAAC
>CAVKLO010000153.1:0-4847 GCA_963656985.1 Bulleidia sp.
GTGCAGGGCAAGGCGCAGAGCGCTTCTCTCCCCCACCCCCGGGAGGGAGGAGATGGCCTCGACGGCATCCGAGAGCAGGCGGGAAGGATACTGCTGTTTCATTACTCCTTGCCGGCCTTGTAAGCGTCCACCGCCTCACGGACGTGGCCGTAACGCAGGAGAAGCTCCTTGGCGCGGCCGTAGTCGGTGATGCCGGTTTCGGACATTATCATTCTGGTCCCGCGGTCCACGAGCTTGACGTTAGTCAGCTGCATATCGAGCATCTTGTTGCCTTTCACGTGGCCCAGACGGATCATCACGGAGGTGGATATCATATTCAGCACGAGCTTCTGAGCGGTTCCCGCCTTCATTCTGGTGCTTCCGGTCACGAATTCCGGACCGACCACCACCTCTATCGGGCACTCGCAGGCTGCGGCTACGGGGCTGCCTTCGTTGCAGGTGATGCATCCTGTGAGCATCCCCCGTGAACGCGCCTCTTTCAGGGCTCCGATGACATATGGAGTAGTACCCGAAGCGGCGATGCCGACCACGGTATCATTTATGCCCGGGTGATAGGGCTGCAGGTCGTTCCATCCGCCTTCCGGCTCATCCTCGGCACCTTCCACGGCAGTGCGTATGGCTCCGTCGCCGCCGGCCATCATACCTACGAAGACGTCTCCGCAGCCATAGGTGGGCAGAATCTCGGAAGCGTCCACTATGCCGAGCCTTCCGCTTGTGCCGGCTCCGAGGTAGAATACCCTTCCGCCTTTCTCCGCTCTCGGGACTATGCCCTCCACGAGCTTCTCTATCTGCGGGATGGCCTTCTCCACCGCTGCAGGGACACATTTGTCTTCGGAGTTGATGTCCCGGAGAATCTCTCCGACGCTCATCTTGTCCAGATTATCGTAATGCGAGGATTGTTCGGTCGTTCTCATTATATTTCGCCTTTATGATATTTCACGAGTCCTTCTGCAGGAGCGGCTATTATCTCTGAGAAACGGATGCCGTATTCCGAAGCCACCTTGCGCAAAGCCTTCTGATTATGATAGCCGAAGCCGCCCACGACGCCGACAGGGTACTGAGCTATGTCGTACTGTTTGAGGGCTCTTTCGATGAAATTGCGGAAGTTCGCGTCCACCAAATCCCTGACATACCCGCAGCTGTCGTACCTTTCGAGAATCCACGGGGCGAAGCTGCCGAGATATTTCGAAGGGGCGTCGCTCTTATATACATTCCGGACCACGGTCATATAATCCACAGTAAACTCGGAGGCGAATTCGGAAGACACCGGCTCGGGGACCAGCCCCTTAAGGAAATCCGCCATAAAGAGCTTCCCGAGACAGGCTCCTCCGCCCTCGTCTCCGAGTATGAAGCCTGCGGAACGGACATTCTTCACCACGTTCTCTCCATCGAAAAAGCAGCTGTTCGAACCTGTGCCGAGGATGGCGGCTATGCCGCTCTTGTGTCCGCAGACGGCGCGGGCGGCCGCCAGAAGGTCGGAGGCGTACTCCATACCGGCATTCGGGAAGATGCCGGCAAGGGTTCCGTGCAGCGTCGCGGCTGACACGGGAACGCTTTCTCCGGGACGCACGATAAGCCCGGCGGCATAGAAATGCACCTGCGTAACATCTTCATTTCCGGGATTCAGCTCTGAGGTGGCCTCGACGACGATTTCGCTTATGGCCTCGGCGGGCATAACCGCGAAATTCATCCCCGCTGTCTTTACATTCGAAATTTTACCTGAATCAGATACGGAGCACCAGTCTGTCTTGGTGGCGCCGCTGTCGACTATGATGATCATTTTGTATTAATTTTAGCCTGCAAATATATCCATTTTTCTCAGAAGCGCGGCTTGTGAAGCGCAAAAAAATATCACCCCACGTACACCCCGTGCCGCCGCCAATGCAGATAACCTACAACTGCCGACAGAGTGTAAAAGGCGTAGAGAGCCGTCATTCCATACAGTCCCTGCCACGCGCAGAGCAGCGTGGAGCAGAGGTCGGCGGCGATCCAGAGCCACCATTGGCCGATGTGCGAACGCGACAGCCACCAAGTGGCTATGGCGCTGAGCACGGCCACGCAAGCATCCGGAGCCGGCATCGGGTCTGAGAGAGTGCGCAACAGCAGAACGAGGGCCGCAGTGCCCGCCACGAGCAGAAAAGCGCTCAGAAGCAGGATGCGGAGAGTGAGCGGACGCAGGTGCAGAGCATCATCGGCCGCCTGCGCGGCGGCCAATTTCTTTTCGTCCCTCGCCCAGGCGTAGAGGCCCCAGAAGGATATGAGCACATAATAGACATTCAGCCCCATCGACGCCCAGAGCGCTTCCCGGGCGAAGACTACGACGGCCGCGCCGCCGGTCAGCACGCCCACGGCCCACATCCAGCGGCTCTGACGGATTTCGAACACTATATAGACAAGCCCGGTGACGAGGGTGAATATCTCCCAGAAATCCATTCGGTTATTATTTAGGAATCACTGCTCTTTCACAGGAACGGCTATAGGATTCGAGTATATGCTGAGGAAGATGTCCTTCAGCCGCTCGGAGTCGGCGTCCTGATATCTGTTCAGGGATTCGAGGCGCTCGTCGAAGCGGAGAAGCTGCTCATCGCTGTACCTGTCCTCGAAGGATCTCTGGCCATAACGCAGGTCGTGCGCGATGTAGTTGTTAGGGTAGAGATTGACCGCCGCGCAGATGCGGCGGTCGAGAAGATTCGCCACTTTCCTATGGAACTGCACGTTCGGCACGTCGTCGAAGGCTCTCAGGTCCTCTTCGGTCACGGGGTCGCAGAACTCGATGTGTACGCGGCCCTTCGGCTGCATCAGGCCGGTCAGAATGCTGTTCAGGTCCTCGCCGGGTTTCTTTATGTAGCTGCCGCCGCTGCTTGTCACATAGAGCTCCAGAGCCTTCAGTTCATCGCAAGGCTCCCATTCGTAGGACACGCTCACCGGTATGATGTTCAGCTCCGAGAGCGCCGCGACGCGGTCGCCGCCGCCGCTCATCCCGAACATCTTCACTATGCCCTGGTCGGTGCGGTCCACCCCGTCCTTGGTCCGTCCGTTGCGCTGGGCTATCCAGACGGACTGCCGCTTCTCCAGAATGGTGTAGCGGAGGTACTCCGACAGCAGAAGGGAACTGTTGTAGAAGTCGCGCGGAGTGACGCCCGCCCGCTCGACGCGGAACATCTTGTTGCTCTTTCCGATGTCGATGATGAGCTGGCCCTGCATCAGATTCGCGCCGAAGGTGATTTCGGTGGTGTCGAGGCCGCTGAGGTAGAGGGCGTACTGCATCAGGCTGGAATCCAGCACGATGTCGCGATGGTTGCTCACGAAGAGATGACGCTTGTCCGGGTCTATCTTCTCGGCTCCGCCGAAAGTGAACTCGGTGGTGCTCCGGACTATGACCTGCTCGTTGAACGCCTTCATAACCCCCACCTGGAAATCGGCGATGCTGCGGAAGGACAGCAGCAGGGCCCTGACCTCCTCCACCGGACGGCCCGGGAAAAGATATGAAGACAGCAGGGGGAATGAAGGGTGTGCGGCGATGCGCGCCATAGCGGCGGGCACCTCGGCGTCACGGTAGGGACGCATAGACTCGAAACGTGCGGTATCCATATTATTTCTTTCTTTCGTCGATGAACTTGACGGGCTTGCGGCTCTTCGCCGGGAAGTTTATGGCGGCGATCTCCGCGACGGGACATATCTCCACCGCCGGAGCCACGCGGATGCGCGAGCGGAAACGGTCCTTCAGCTCCTTCACCACGTCGAAGCCCGGGTCATATTTCAGCCCGACCTTCACCAGGACATCGTCCGTGCCGGCATCGGAGTTCCGGACTATGACGACGTAGTTGTCGATGTACTCGGTATTGTCCAGAACATCGTTTATGGCCGGCGGATAGAGGGTCGTGCCCTTCAGCTTTATCATATTGTTCTTGCGTCCCAGAAGAGGCGACAGTCGGTATGACCGGCGTCCGCAGGCGCACTGCTCCGTATGCTTCACGCTGATGTCCCCCGTGCGGAAGCGCAGCAGAGGCATAGCCTCGACCCCGAGAGTGGTGACGACCACTTCGCCCGGCTCCCCGTCCGGAACCGGTCTGCCGTCCTCTCCGATAATCTCCACGATGATGAGCTCGGGATGCACGTGACCGCCGCAGCCGCATTCGCACTCGCTGAAGGTCGCTCCCATCTCGGTGGAGGAATATGTGGCATAGAGCTTCACCTCCGGCCATTTCTCGTGGATGCGGCGGCCGAGCAGATTCAGGCTGAAGTCCTGTTCGCGCAGGCCCTCGCCTATGCCGATGATCTTCTTTATGCTGCTGTTCCGGTAGTCGATTCCGTGCGCCTCGGCATATTCGATGAGTTTCAGGATGAACGAAGGCACGCACATTATGGCGTCCGGACGGAAGCGGCGCACCGTGTCCCACTGAAGCTCCGGAATGCCGTTCCCCACGCGGATGACTCCCGCCCCCATCTTCCTGAGGCCCAGAAAGTAAGCAAGTCCCGCCATAAAGCGCTTGTCTATGGTGGTCATCAGCTGGAGCACACTGTTCTCGTCCAGTCCCGCGCAGCGGAAAGACTTCGCCTCGTTATAGGCCAGACGGTCGAGGTCAGCGTCGGTGCATCCGAAAAGCACCGGCTCTCCGAGTGTGCCCGAGGTGGTGATATAGTCGATTATCTTGCTCCGGGGTACGCAGCAGAAATCGTCATTGTAGATCTGAAGATCCTTCTTCTCCGTGAACGGGATGCGCTCGAGGTCCTCCAGACGCCTTATCTCTCCGATGTCGATGCCGTGCTCGGAGAACATCCGCCTGTAGTACCGCGAGTTCCCGTTCAGATACTCCAGAGCCTTATGCAGCAGCTCCTCCTGATAC
>CAVKLO010000154.1:0-4818 GCA_963656985.1 Bulleidia sp.
GCAGCCGTTGACACTCTGAATATTGCGCCGGTTGTGATAGACACATTGTCGGCACTCTCCGACACTGCGCGTGCGGCATCCGACACACAGCCGGCAGTCTCCGACACTGTGCGGACTACAGCAGACACTCTTCCGGCAGCAGCGGACACCCTGCGTGCGACAGCCGACACCCTGCCGGCGGCGGACTCCCAGATGCTCCCGTCCGACAGCCTTGCCGTGGCATCCGACAGCCTTGCCGTCCCTGAAGTCATACGCACTGCGGCAGACTCTGTAAAGCTGGGTTTCCTTACCGGCCGCGGCCACGTGAGAGTTTACCGCAGCGATATGCAGGTAGCCTGCGACTCTCTGGAGTATTGCGACCTGGACTCTCTCGCCCGCCTTTTCGAAGACCCCATAGTCTGGAATGACGGCAACCGCCAATACACTTCCGACAGTCTTACCGTCGTCATCCGCAATCAGCGTATGGACCGCGCGAGCCTTATGTCTAACGCCTTTATCACCATCCGGGAGGATTCCCTCTGTTTCGACCAGATCCGGGGGGCCGAAGTGATGGCTTATTTCGACGACAGCACCACCCTGAAGCGTTTCGATGCGCTGGGAGGAGCGTCAGCCCTCTTCTATCTGAAAGAGAACGATGCTTTCGCTACTGTGAACAAGGTGGAGAGCAAGATGCTTTCGGCCCTGTTCGTCGGCGGGGAGCTCGACCGGATTTTCTATTTCGAGAATCCCAAGAACGATGCCTATCCGACAGTCCAGCTGCCTAAGGAAGAACGCTCGCTGAAGGGCTTCCGCTGGGATCCTGAAAAGAGGCCGACAGGCCGGAAAGACATTACGGACATCGCCATACGGCCTTCAGAAAGGGAGTCTTACGACGCCCGCCCGCAGCCGAGATTCCTTTATACCGAGAAATATTTCCCGGGACATATCGCCGAGATGAAGCGCGAACTTGCACGCCACGACTCCCTGCGCCAGGCCCGGCGCATAAGCGATGCGGCCCTAAGAGACAGTCTGCAGCTCGCGGACAGCCTTCAGGTCATTTCCGATTCGATTCTGGTACACCTCCTCGGAGCCATAGACTCGACCCATCTCGCGGACAGTCTCGCGATGGAGAAGCTTATGAAAGAGTCCCCGATAAAGACAGATGCACCCGCAGCTGCGGAGTCCGGCTCTCTTTCCTCCGCATCGCCGCAGACTCCGACCGCACAGGAGCTGCGTGAAAAGAAAAAGGCGGAGCGCGATGCCAAGCGTGCTGCCAGAAAGGCCGCCAAGGAGGCCCGCTGGGCGGAACTCGACGCTCGCGATGCGGCCAAGTCCGCCGCGAAGGAAGAACGTGCCCGAGGGAAGCATCGTGAGGCGAATCTCAAGCTGCTTCAGGCAAACCGCCGGGAAGAGCTCCGTGACAGTCTCCGCCGGGAGCGCTATGTGCAGAAATACCGTAAAGCCAAAGCGCGTGCCGACGCGAAAGCCGCAGAAAAAGCCGCAGCGAAAGCTTCCGCTGCGGCCAATAAACAATAGTGATTCCGCTCTATCTCTCCGCCGCTCTCCGGCAGTAGGCGCTCTCCCCTATACGCCTTTGGCAAAGAGAGTGATGATGTTCAATATCACCTGCGAGGCGGCCTCCATACTCTCGAGAGGCACGAACTCCATCTTGCCGTGGAAATTCAGACCGCCGGCGAAGATATTCGGGCAAGGCAGGCCCATATAGGACAGATTGGCACCGTCCGTGCCGCCCCGGATAGGCTGGACTTTCGGTTTCACGCCCGCCATCTCCATAGCCTGCTTGGCCTTTTCCACGATGAAGAAATGAGGCTCCACCTCCTTGCGCATATTGAAATACTGGTGCTTTATCTCAGCTGTGGCTGTCCCCTCTCCGTACTTTCGGTTTATGAAATCCACGCAGTCCTGCATAACCTGTTTCCTGTGCTCATACAGAAGCAGGTCGTGGTCACGGATGATATATGACAGGGTAGCCTCCTCCACGGTGCCGCCCATTCCTATGAGATGGTAGAATCCGTCATAGCCTTCTGTATATTCCGGTTTCTGCTCCGCCGGCAGCAGGCTGTCCAGCTCCATAGCGATACGCAAGGCGTTCTTCATCTTGCCCTTGGCGTAGCCGGGATGCACGTTGCGGCCCTGGATACGGATGGAAGCGGATGCGGCATTGAAGTTCTCGAACTCCAGCTCGCCCAGATCTCCTCCGTCCATAGTGTAGGCATAGTCGGCATCGAATTTCTTCACGTCGAATTTCACCACTCCTCTCCCTATCTCCTCGTCCGGAGTGAAGCCTATGCGGATCTCGCCGTGCTTGTATTCGGGATGTGCACAGATATACTGCACCGCGTCCATTATCTCCGCCACGCCGGCCTTGTCGTCCGCCCCGAGCAGGGTGGTGCCGTCCGTGGTGATGAGAGTCTTACCCTTGTGGGCGAGGAGCTCGGGAAACTCCGAAGGTTTTAGGTACAGGCCGTCCACACCCTTCAGAGCGATGTCTCCGCCGTCGTAGTTCTCGATAATCTGAGGCTTGACATTGGCGCCGGAGGCGTCCGGGGACGTGTCCACGTGGGCGATGAAACCTATCTTCGGGACGTGTGGAGTGTCTATATTGGACGCTATGCGTCCCATCACATAACCGTACTCGTCGAGCTGCGCCTCCACTCCCATCGCGAGAAGTTCGTCGCGCAGCTGCCGCAGCAGGTTCAGCTGTTTCGCGCTGCTC
The DNA here is from genome assembly GCA_963656985.1 of Bulleidia sp. Taxonomy (GTDB): domain Bacteria; phylum Bacteroidota; class Bacteroidia; order Bacteroidales; family UBA932; genus Cryptobacteroides. The sequence goes on from CAVKLO010000154.1 coordinate 2,717, forward strand.
GGCTGGCTTTCCGACTCTTCGCAGGACTGGGTGTCCACTGCCACGTATCTGAGAAATCTGTCTTTTAATTTTTCCATTTTATGTCTGTTTTTTTAATCGTTGTCTTTTTTAAGCGACGCGCAGATCATATATCCGATGAGCGCGAGGAACGGGATTATGGCTATGGCTTCGCCGTAGGTCGCGTTCCAGGCGCTGAGCTGCCAGTCCACGTTCGCGAACTTGAGTATCGCGCTGACCACGCCCATCAGAGCGCCGCCGGCGATGAATCCGCTCGCGATGAGCGTTCCCTTCCCGCTGCGGGCCGCGTTCACGGAAGCGTCCTTGCTGCGCGAGCCCACGAACCACGCGACTGCTCCGCCGATGAGCAGAGGCAGGTTGAGGTCGATCGGAATGAACATTCCGAGGCAGAAGGCCAATGCGGGTACTTTAAACACAGTGAGCAGAATGGCTATAGCCGCGCCGATGCCGTAGAGCAGCCAGGGAGCGCTCCCGCCGTTCATCATAGGCTGTATCACTGCCGCCATAGCGTTCGCCTGCGGAGCGACCAGAGCGCCGTCGCCGACGAAGCCGTAGGTCTTGTTCAGAATCATCATCACGCCGCCGACAGTGGCCGCCGCGACCGCGACGCCCACGAACTTCCAGGTCTCCTGCTTGCGTGGGGTGGTGCCGATCCAGTAGCCTATCTTGAAGTCGGTGATGAGTCCGCCGGCCGTGGAGAGGGCGGTGCACACCACGCCGCCGATCACCATAGCGGCGACCATTCCGACATTACCCTTAAGTCCTGCCGCCACAAGCACGAGTGCGGTGATTATCAGCGTCATAATGGTCATACCGCTGACAGGGTTGGAGCCTACTATCGCGATGGCGTTCGCCGCGACTGTGGTGAAGAGAAAAGAGATGAGCGTGACGATTGCCAGCGCGAGCAGGGCCTGCCAGATATTGTTCACTACGCCTCCGAAGGCGAAGAACGCGAAGATGGCGATGAGGGCGATGGCGATGCCCCAGACCACATTCTTCATCGGAATGTCCTCCTGGGTGCGTTCGGGGGCTGCGGTCTGTGCGCCTCCCTTCCTGCTGAACTCGCCGACCGCGAGACCCACTGCGCTCTTTATCACGCCCGCGCTCTTGATGATGCCGATGATTCCGGCCGTGGCTATGCCGCCGATGCCTATGTGTCTGGCGTAACCCTTGAAGATTTCATCGGTGCTCATACTCGAGATAGTCTGCGCGATGCCCGAGTGCATCAGGTCTATCACGCTCCCGCCCCAGATGAGGTTCATCAGAGGAATGATTACGAGCCATACCAGGAAAGAGCCGCAGCAGATGACGAAGGCGTATTTCAGGCCTATGATGTATCCGAGGCCGAGAACTGCCGCCCCGGTGTTCAGTTTCAGGACAAGCTTGGCCTTGTCCGCCACTGCCTGGCCCCAGCCCATCACTGTGGTACTGATGGTTTCGGCCCAGAGGCCGAAAGTGGCGACGACGAAGTCGTACAGGCCTCCTATCGCTCCGGCCAGAAGCAGAGTTTTCGCGCTCTTGCCTCCGCTTTCCCCACTCACGAGCACCTGGGTGGTGGCCGTTGCTTCAGGGAAAGGGTACTGCCCGTGCATATCCTTCACGAAATATTTGCGGAAAGGTATGAGGAAGAGGATGCCCAGAAAGCCTCCCAGCAGTGAAGAGAGGAACATCTGCGTGAAATTCACGTCCAGACCGAGGATGTAGATGGCCGGGAGAGTGAAGATGGCTCCGGCGACTATTACTCCCGAGCAGGCTCCGATGCTCTGGATGATGACGTTCTGTCCGAGCCCTCCTTTCTTGCCGAGAGCTCCGGTAACGCCGACCGCGATGATGGCGATAGGGATGGCCGCCTCGAATACCTGGCCGACCTTAAGTCCGAGGTAAGCGGCTGCCGCCGAAAAGATTATGACCATCAGCAGGCCCATAGTCACTGAATACGGAGTGACCTCCGCAGGTGCGGTTTCCGGTCCCATCAGCGGCCTGTACACTTCGCCCGGCTTCAGCGGGCGGTGCGCGTTCTCCGGAAGACTGATATTCTTCCTCTCTTTTTCTTCCATATTATAATAGGTATTTGTTCCTTCTCC
>CAVKLO010000155.1:0-4809 GCA_963656985.1 Bulleidia sp.
CGAACGCCCCCACTATCGGGTCCCAGAGCACGTCCACTATGCGGACGACCAGGAACATCACGGCGGCGACCGCCGGATCCAGCCCGAAGACATTCGTATAGAAGAACAGCAGCCACATACTTATGGTCTGGTAGATGAGGTTCTGGGCCATATCGCCGGCCCCGAAACCTATGCGCTGCATCCAGTTCAGTTTGTAGAAGCCCTTGGCTTCTTCGGTAGTTCTTGCCATATTATTCTTTCTGTTTCAATATTTCATCTGCGATTCTCTCCCCGAGGGTCTTTTTGTCCTGAGGATGTATGTCGTTCCACTCCCCGAGGTCGGCGTTGCGCACGAGCCTCACGCCCTCCGTCTTCTCCGCCGTGCTCCTCTGCGCATTCTGAATCCGCTTCCAGCCGTTATCCTCGCCCGCAAGCTCGGAATGCTCATAGTCGGCCAGCTCCACCACATAGAAAGGAAGGTCTGCATCGTGCATCTCCGCCCTCCAGTCCGCTATCATCTTTTCGAGCATCTCGCCATAGCCTTCCGGACGGCCCGCGTTGCTTTCGCCCTGATACCAGATGACTCCGGAAGTAGCGTAAGAGGCGAGGGGAGCGATCATAGCGTTGAAAAGCCCGGACGGCTGATACTGGAGGAAAATCTCGCGCCCGCGCGCCGGCATCCTTCCGGCATAGCTGTGCTGCCAGCCGTCAGTAAGGGGAATGTCCCCGCCGGAGCATTCCAGACTGTAGCGCTTGTCCGCTATGAATCTTCCGGGACCCTCGTGGCCGTAAACGTAGAGGTGGACTTCTATGAGGTTGCCGCCCTCGCGCAGGACTCCTTCGGGGATCTCATAATGGCGCGGAGGATAGCGGTACGATGTACTTCCGACGAAGGTCCCGTTCACGAAGACCGAATCCGCGTCCACCATCGCTCCCAGATGCAGCACAGCTCCGCCCGAGGCCTCTTCAGCGCTGAGATCCACGCTTCTGCGCAGATGATGGCCTCCAGTGTAGGATTTTCCCTGTGCGTCCAGAGCCCATTCCCCCGAGAAAAGGTCCGCGTCTTTCCAGACCTCCCTGCCGGCCGCAAGCTCAGAGTACGCTTCGGCCCAGTCGCTGTAAACCTTAGGCGCAGCGGCTTTCAGGCTGTCCACATAGTCGCTGTCCTTCAGGGGAGCCAGGCTCTCCAGAGCATAGTCCGGAAGTATCCGCTCGTCCATCCAGGCCTCGATGGGGGAGCCGCCCACGGCCGAGCGTATCATCCCGACGGGAACCCCCGTCTTTTCATAGAGAGAACGTGCGGTGAAATAGCAGAGCGCACTCCATTTCAGAGCCGTACGCTCCCCGTCGAGCACTTCCCACTCTCCTCCGGAGAGGTCTTTTTTCCGCTCTCCGAAAGAGTAGGCGGACGGAACCGCGAAATACCTTATCTGCGGGTTCGAACAGCCCTTTATATCTTCGGCGACGACATCCAGACAGCGCTGCACCGGCAGTTCCGCGTTCGACTGGCCGCTGCACAGATACACATCTCCAACGAGTATGTCTCCGATCGTCTTGTCCCCGACTTTCAGCGTGAAAGGTCCTCCGGCATCTCCCGAAGGGATGCTCAGGCGTACGCGTCCTTCGCCGTCGGCGGCGCCCCTGTACGTGCTCCCGCGCCAGCGTACCCTGATTCTCGCTCCCGGGGAGCTGTTCGCCTCTATCGTGATGTCGCGTCCGCGCTGCAGGACAGCGTGTTCGCAAAAGAGCGCACCCGGACTGACCTCCGCCCGAGGAGAGCAGGAGAGCATTACGGCTGCCGCCAATATCGTTACGTACAGTGTCTTACTTCCCATAGGCGTCGCGTTCCGGGCCTGTCCCGAAAATCCTGTTCAGTGTGTCTTCGTCCTCACAGTCGCGGTATTTGGCCAGAAATTCCTTCGGGGACATACCGAAATACCTGTGGAAGGCGTTCGAGAAATATGAAGGCGAGGAGAATCCTATCCTGTAGGAGACCTCGGAGACGTTGGCTTCGTTGTGTATGAGCAGCCAGGCGGCCTGTTTCAGACGCATTGAGCGGATAAGGTCGCTCGGGGAGATGTTCATAGTCTCCTTCAGCCTGCGGTTCAGGTGCACGCGGCTCATCCCTACGTCACGGCTGAGATTTTCCACGCTGAAGTCGGGATTGTCCAGATTCTTGCGGATGACTTCCATAACGGTGTCCATCACCTCTCTGCCGCTGCGGATGTTCATCTTCATATCGTCGTAATTGTAGCGGATGTCGGCGGTGAATTTGCCGCGCAGAGTGTCCCGCGTCGCTATCGCATTGGACAGAGAGCTCTTCAGGAGCTCGATGGACAGAGGCTTGGTGAGGAACGAGTCCGCTCCGCTCTCGCTGGATTTCTGTGCGCTCGCCTCGTCGGTGCGGGTACTCATTATGATGACGGGGATGTGGTTCGTGCCCGGGTTGTGCTTGATGCGGCTGCACAGCACGAAACCGTCCATTCCCTCTATGGACAGGTCGGTGATGACCGCGTCGGGGATGGTCGTGGAGATGATGCCCCAGGCGGATTTGCCGTTCGCACAGCTCTTTACGTTATAGAGTTTGCTCAGCTCCAGGCGCAGGTATGAGCGCATCTCGCTGTCTGCGTCCACTATGACTATGTCTTTTTTGGTCTTGCTCTCTTTCGGGGCTTCGTTTGTAACCCCCGCGGCGTCCGCCGGAGCGAAACTGTCTGCGGAATATCTGGTGTACAGGTCTTTATGAAGTTCCGTAGGCGACATTTCCTCGGAGGAGAGATGGGTGCGTCCGCAAGGCAGGAGGATGGAGAAGCCAGCAGCCTCGTCAGTCCTTTCGCTCCTGAGGATTCCGTGCTGTATTTCAGTCAATCTCTTCGCCAGATAGAGTCCGGGGCTGGCGGAGGTTTTTTCTTCACTGACTTCACCCTCCTCTCCCTCTGCTCCGGAGGCGGAATCGAGCGAGCGCATAAGCTCTATTCTGACGTAGTTTTCGATTCTGCCCGGCATCTCGCCCCTGTTCAGGGACGGCCCGCTGATGTTCAGCTCTATCCGTCCTCCGTCGGAAGTGTGCCCGAATGAGTAGGAGAGCAGGTTGAAGATCACCTTGTCGAAATGGCCCTGGTCTATCCACATCATAGCCTTCTCCTCTTCCGAGCGGAACAGAAGGCTGATGCCGCGGCTCTGCGCGAGGGTTTCGAAGGAGTGGACTATGTCCCCGATGAAGAAGACTATGTCCGTCTCGCGGAAATGGAACTGCAGCTGCCCGCTGTCCATCTTGCGAATGTCCATCATCTGGTTCACCAGCCTCAGCACACGGTGGCAGTTGCGGTACATAAGATTGTAGAGGTCTTTTCTGCGCGGGTCGGTTTCAGCCTCCCTGAATTCCTTCAGAGGAGACATCACCAGAGTCATCGGGGTGCGTATCTCCCGCGAGATGCCGCTGAACATCTCCAGCTTCATCTCCTTGACCTCGGATTCCCTGCGTTCCTCCTCGTGCGCCTTTTCCTTCAGGAGGTTCTTCCTTATGAGCAGGGCGGCTCCCGTAAGCAGCAGAAGATAGACCAGATATGCCGGTATGCTGTTATACCACGGAGGAAGTATGCGTATTCTTATGGCCTTCTCCGAGAAATTGGTGTCGTCGTTCTCGAAGGCGGCCCTCACTTTCAGGGTGTAGCGTCCGGCGGGCAGGTTGGTGTAGGTGACGGCACGCAGGTAAGGGGAGAGCGTCTGCCATCTCCGGTCGAATCTTTCCAGCTTGTGGGAATAGACCATTTTCCGGGGGTTCGTGTACTCCAGTACCGCGTAACCTATGCTGAAACTGTTCCGGGAGTGGGGGAGCGTTATGGAAGTGGCCTCCAGGATATGTCTGTCGAGTATGCCCCTGTCCTGAGGAGAGCCGTAGCCGATCTTCCGGCCTCCCGCTTCCAGAGCAGTGAAATAAACCGGAGGCACGTCGTGGATCTTCTGGTCCACCGTCTGCGGGTAGAAGAGACTGAGACCGTTTATGCCCCCGAAAATCATCCGCCCGTCGGAGCAGCGCAGCGCGGCGCGGTAGTGGAACTCGTTTTCCTGAAGTCCGTCGTAGGCGTAATACCTCGTGATGCGGCCCGTGGAGGGGGTGAGTCTGCTCAGCCCCCGGAAGGTCGAGAGCCAGATGTTGCCGTCGCCGCTTTCCAGAATGCCGCAGACCACGTTGCTGGAAAGCCCGTCCTCCACCGTATAGCTCACGCTCTCCGCATTCGCCTTGCCGTAACTGATAAGGCCTTCGCCTGTGCCTATCCACATCTTGCCGTCGCGGCTTTCGCAGAAACTGTACACCCGGGAATTCATATTGCGGTCTCCGATGTCGTAACGGACCATTTTCCCCGTGGTGTGGTTATAGCACAGCGGACCGTTGAAAGTGCCGACCCAGAGCATACCGCCGCTGTCCAGATAGAGGGCGCTGATCCACTTGTTCAGGTCTTCCGCGATATTTCCCGTGACCTTGCCGGCGGCAAGGTCGATTATGGCAAGCCCGGCCCCGTGCGTGCCCGCGTAGAGCAGATTCCGGGCGCTGTCATAAGCCAGATCCACGGTCTTGGCCGTGCCGATGCGCGGGTTGTCCCCGAAGGCGGCGATCTTCCCGCCGGAATACTTGTAGAGGCCTCCCTGATATGTAGCGATCCAGAGAACTCCGTCGCCGTCTTTTTCCAGAGCCATTACGGCGTCGCTGCCCAGAGCTGAATTCTCCGAATTGAAGACGGTCCTGCCGCCGTCCGCCGCGAACCGGATGATTCCGCTCCCGTCGGTTCCGACCCAGAGGGAATTGTCAGTGTCATCTCTGTATATGGA
>CAVKLO010000156.1:0-4807 GCA_963656985.1 Bulleidia sp.
CGGCTTGTCTGTCGGTGACGTCGGCGAAAAGGTAATTCACGCCCGCGAGTCTTTCCACTTCGCGCCGCACCGTGCCGTAAACGGTGTAGCCTCTGAGCGAGAGGAGTCTCGCGCTCTCCAGACCGAAGCCGGAGGATATTCCTGTTATCAATACTACCATAGCGCCGCAAATCTACGAATAATCGGCGGTTTTACGTATCTTTGCGAAAACCGCATAATGTTATGACTAAGAGATTCTTTTCATCCGCGATTGCCGCAGCTCTGCTGTTTGCGGGCATCGCCGGCTGCGCGCCGAAGGCTACTGACGCTCTCGCAGAAAAATCACTCCCCGCGCCCTATGCCGAGCTCTCCGACGGACTGCTCGGAGGTATCAGTCCGCAAGGGTGGACTCTGGAATTCCTGAAACGCCAGGGAAGCGGGCTCACGGGCCATCCGGACGCTATGTCTTACCCGTACAATTCCTGCCTATGGGCCGGCCTTATGAAAAGGAACACCGACACTTACGGCTGCGAGTGGTGGCGCTATGAACAGACCGGCTATTATACCGACGGGCTTCTGAAACTCGGCTATCTGCTGGATGATGAGGATTTTATCCGGACTGCGGTCGAGGGTATAGAGTACACTTTCGCGAACGCCGACAGCCTCGGACGTCTGGGGACGTATATCGACAAGCCTGTGGATACGATGTGGCCTATCTGCGTGTATTTCAGGGTGCTGCAGGCGTATTACGAGAAGACGGGGGACGAAAGGGTCGTGGAGATGCTGCACAGGCACTATCTGACCTATACTCCGGAACAGCTCGAAGTGTGGAGGTCCATAATCAGCATCGAGGGGATGCTCTGGGTGTACGGCAAGACGGGGGACGAAAAGCTGCTTGAGCTGTGCGAAACCGCCTGGAACGCGGGAAAGCACGGAGATCTTACGCCCGAGGTGTGCCTCTCCGATGATAAGATGCTGATGCACGGGGTGACCTGCTGCGAAGAACTCAAGCTGCCGCTTCTGCTCTATGCCTATACCGGAAAGAGCGGCTATCTGGAACAGGCATTGAACGCGCAGCGCAAGCTCGAGCGGGACGACCTGCTGCCTGACGGGGTGATCGCGAGCGCAGAGGAGCTGGTCGGCAGCGACAACGTGATAAACAGCCACGAGACCTGCGACATAGCGGACTACACCTGGGCCCTGGGATATTTTCTGATGGTTACGGGCGAGGGGAAATGGGCCGACAAGATAGAACAGGCGGTTTTCAACGCCCTGCCCGGTGCGATCACCAAGGATTTCAAGTCCCTGCAGTACTTCTCGTCCGTGAACCAGTTCCTCGCCACGGGCGATTCGAACCATAACGATTTCTTCCACGGCTCCACCTGGATGGCCTACCGGCCGACGCATCAGACGGAATGCTGTGCTGGCAATGTCCACAGAGTAATGCCGAACTATCTCTCGCGGATGTGGTTGAGAAGAGGCGAGGACGGAATCGCGGCCGCTCTGTACGGGCCGTCCGTTTTCGAGTTCACTTCCGGCAGCGGAGCCAGATGCAGCATCCTGGAACAGACCCGTTATCCTTTCGAGGGAGACATCACCTTCCGTTTCTCGCTGGAGGGCGGCTCCGCGAAGATCCCATTCTCTTTCAGGATACCGGAATGGAGCACGGGGGTGGATGTCGAGCTTAACGGCAAGAAACTCTCCGGGACGTTCCGCAAAGGGGAGTTCGCTACGGTGGAGCGCGTGTTCCGGGACGGAGACTGCCTGAAAATCAGTTTCGCTATGGAGCCCGAGTGCGTCTCGTTCCAGAATCAGGGAGTTTATTTCCGGAGGGGACCGCTACTTTTCTCATATGCCATACCTCAACTCAAGCAGGCTGATACCCGGGAATATGCGAATATGTACGGAAAAGTTCCGGAGGAGCCGGGCTTCGACTGCTGGTCGATTACGCCTTCCGGGGACTGGAATTATGCCTGGGCGGGCAGCGGTGCCGGGGATATCCGGGTGATTCTTTCCGATGATACTGAGGGCTATCCTTTCGACATCGGCAGCGCCCCCGTCCGCCTCGAAATCCCCGCACAGAAGATAAGATGGGAACTCGAAGAGGGCAGATACACGCCGAGGATGCCGGATCCTCAGGATGTGAAGGCTGTAGGCGAGGAGGTGTACACGCTCACTCTCGTGCCTTATGGCTGTACGGAACTGAGGCTTACGGTATTTCCGGAGCTGAAGACGGACTGATGGAAGCTGCGGCGATGGGGTTCTAAAGGTCCCGCCGGCAAGAGTCCGGCGCGGGCATAGAGAATTCGCAGCCGCAGTAATTCTGGTTATAGAAGTTCTGTTCGCGGATTATCTGAGCCCGGCGCTCCTGAAGGCCCCCCTTGCGCCAGTTCTGCGGCCACCAGAGCGGGCGGGCTGCGGTGATTCCGGCGGTACCGCCCGCGGCGGCTGCGCAGGCCTCTTCGCCCGCCGCGTTCACCTGTTCGAGATTCTTCCAGCGGGATGAGGCCAGGGAGGTCGTAAGGACCGTGAAACCGGAAGCGGCGGCGTAGCGGGCGGCTCTGAGCAGGCGGAAGCGGAAGCAGACGGAGCAGCGGCGGCCGCGCTCGGACTCGCCCTCGAGCCCGAGGACGGCTTCGCGCCAGGCGGCGTGATCGTATTCGTCCTCGACGAATACCACGCCGCGCGCGGCCGCCCACCTGCTGCACTCATCCCGCCTCAGTTCGTATTCGCCCCTCGGCCAGATATTCGAATTCGAGAAGAATATCACCGGCTCTATCCCGTTCTCCTGAAGGCACTCGGTGATGGCCCCGCAGCACGGCGCACAGCACGCGTGAAGCAGCACTCTGCGGGCGCCGCCCTGAACTTCGATCTTCATCTTCCCCACGGCTACTCGAAAGATTTTACGTCCACCAGGCCATTGAGCAGCGCGTACACAGTAAGACCCGGCACGGACTTGATGCCCGTTTTCCGCGTGATATTCTTGCGGTGCGAGATGACCGTATAGACGGAAATGCCGTACTGGTCGGCTATCTCCTTGTTTATCATTCCCTTGGCTACGCTCACGAGTATCTCTTTCTCGCGCTCGCTCAGCTCCTGGGACTCGCGCCTGCGGCGCACGGCGGCCGAAGACTGCCCCTCTATCCTCCGCACTGCCGGCACGAGTATGCAGTCCTCTATGGTCGAGTGGCGCGCGAGATCCGCCTGCAGCGAGTATATGAATACCAGCAGCCGCGAACGCGGCTCGGCCTCGCACTCCGCAGGCAGCGACTTCATCACCAGATTCTTAAGATCGTCTATCTTCTCCTCCACATCGTCCTGCATATCCTCGAAATCATCTATCCTCACATCGTCGCCGACGCCTTCGTGAAGCAGCTTCTCCACATAGGGCAGGACCTCGTTCTCTTCGAACTGGAAATGCTTCCTCAGCTCGTCCTCATAGCCCTGAAGGAACCTCTGCACCACTTTACGCAGAGCTTCCCCACAGGGAGCCATCAGAGAGCGTATCTCGGATGAGAGCCGCTCGAAAGCCACATCCAGATAGTAGCTGTGCGAAGCCCTCAGATATTTCACCACATCGCGCACCTCGACACCCTCCAGGTCGCTGCAGGAAGGCGAGAAGGCGGGGTCGGAATAGACTCGGCAGATCAGAATGAATGTCTCGGCGTTCAGGCCGCTGCAGGCGCATACCTGCGCGATGTCCGCCTCCCCGAAACCCAGGCTTACGCCCATACGGGAGAGCACATTGAGGACTGAAGGCACCTCATCCACGAGTGAGGACATCTTCATTTCGGGACAGATATATGCTGGAATAATCATACTTCTACAGGCCCTCCGGCAGTTCCATCCGGATTTCCCTTTTCTCCGGGTCAACGGAAATGATCAGGTCTTCGTGCAGAGGGACCATCTTTTCGCCCACATACACGCAGGGATTCCCCGGGATAGGCTCCACGCCGGTGATTTCACCCGCCTGTCGCTCTCCGTCGAAAAGCGTCCATCCGATGAAATCCTCCAGAGAGTCCTCCCCTTCCGAGGACTCCTCCACTTCGGCCCAGACCTCGCGCCCCGAAACCTCCTCGGCATCAGCAAGCGTCTTTATGCCCGTCAGGTGCACTATGGCCTTGTCATAACCCTTCCTGGTGAAACTCTCCATAAAAAACGGAACCGGAAGTCCATCGAAATAGATGAACACCGGTTCCTTAAGGTCGATATCTTCCGGCAGGAAATCACGGAACCCAAGGAGGAGTCCTCCATCGGTGCCGTTGGATTTCAATACCTTGGCTATCCGGAGCATTACGCTATGCCTCAGCCTCTGTCTCGGCCTGAGTCTCCTCGCTCGCGGCGGCGGCTTCCTCAGCGGCCTTCGCGGCGGCGGCCTCAGCGGCTTCAGCCTTCTTCTTGGCTATAGCTTCAGCTCTCTCCTGATTAACCTTTGCCTCAGCCTCGGTCTCCGCCTTTACCTTGGCGGCCGCAGCCTTGGTGATTCCCTGCTTCTTGGCCTCGATTTTAGCGTCTCTCTGAGCTGTCCAGTCGAGATACTTCTTGTCGGCCTGCTCCTGTGTGAGAGCGCCCTTGGCTACACCGCCCTGCAGATGCTTGCGGAGGAGAACGCCTTCGTAGGAGAGGATGCGGCGTACCGTAAGGGTAGGCTGCGCACCGACATTGAGCCAGCTGAGAGCCTTGTCGCAATCCAGAATGATCGTGGCCGGGTTCGAGTTAGGGTTATAGGAACCTATCTGCTCGATGAAACGACCGTCGCGCGGAGCGCGGGAATCCGCCACTACAATGTGGAAGAATGCGAAATTCTTCTTTCCGTGGCGCTGTAAAC
>CAVKLO010000157.1:0-4793 GCA_963656985.1 Bulleidia sp.
GTGTGTATACCCTATACACCGCTACGGGAATCCGTTTCATATCGAGAATCAGAGATGTCGCAAAGGAAAATAATTACTACCGTCTGCGTCTTCTCGTCCATTCCTATCTGTCTTATTACTACGGACAGGCCTGGTCACGCTGGTATGTCCGTTCAGATGAAAGAGTGATTCCGCATTCCGATGACCCGATACTTGACGGACGGATCGGCGGCAGCGAGGGGGATGATTTCTTCGGGCTGGGAGGCAACTCCAACCATTATTGCATCTTCACGGACAGGCTTTTTGCCGGATCCGGAGCGGAACTGATCTTCGATATGACAGAAACCGAACTGTACAGATTCTCAGCTGAACAATACTTTGACAGCATTTGCATAATCCCGTTCGCGGAGCTTTCCCTCATCTCTATGGACAGTTCCGAATATGAATATCTGAGCGTTCAGAATATCCTCTATGACAACGACTACGACTCATCGGATTTTCTGGAGTCAGTCGCAGTTCCGACCAATGTCACAGGCGGAACAGGTTTCGTAGGCGTCTTCTATCCGAGCAGCATCACCCTGCGGCTTCCGGAGAGAGTGTACGGATCAAGCTATTATTGAACTAATACAGCTGCGCGAGCGACCCGGTCAGCTGGCCGAGGACCTCGAGATACGGCGAACCGTCCACGAGAGTGAGACGATAGACGGTGTCGTCGACGCGGTAGTACTCCACACCGCCGAGCACGATGGTGTCGTAGTCGTCAGGCAGCTGGTCGATGAGCGCTCCTGCCGGAGGAACGATGACCTCGTAGCGGCCTCTGCTGTTCACCGTGTAGAATACTCCGTCCTCGTAGTAGTACTCGGTGTCGATGCCCGCGTAACTCTGGACGAGATTCAACGCATCGGCAATCTCATATGCTGACAATGCGCGGGATGAATTCAGCGCGAGCAGGGAGTTCTGCTGAGCGATCAGGGCGTTGTTCTTCGCGATGATGCGGTTCTGCTGCAGAATGGTGCGGTAGTTAGAATCCAGACGGGAGAAGTCACGATAGACATTGTGATAGTATGCGAAGCGTACGGAGGCGAAGGCCAGGTCATTGAGCGTCATATCGATGACCACTCCGAAAGGCGGACGGCACACTCTGTAATAGGAGCCGTAGCGGGTGTAATAGACATCATCGCAGTAGTAGTAGCTGCGTCCCCAATGCCTCATCGACCGATAGGACGGCGGAAGCGTCTTGACCCTGTAGCCGAAGTAATGGAACTCAGGACGATAGAAATGCCCGATGCGGTCATAAGTCATAAAATCACGGTCTTTCGGAGGAATCCTGTAGAGGTCGCGCCGGTCGTCCATACGCATCTGGCCGCGGCTGTGGGAATTCAACGCCGGCTGGACAGGCTCGTTGCCGCGATTCTGGCTGCCCTGTACCCCTGTGTTGCGGCTGTCACGGGTGTCATTGCTGCCGCCAAGTCCCTTGCCGGTGACGCTGAGATTCCTGCGGACTACATTTCCGCTTCTGTCCACCTGAGGGTCATCCTCGCCGGAGGAAATCTGCGTTAGGCCTGTACTGCCGTTCGAAGATGTCGCGGAACGGGCCGTGGACGAAGAGGAAGTCCCGGAGGAGGAGGATCCGTTTTCGCGGACTGAGCGCACGATCTTGCCGCCGGAGGTGGTGGAACTTCCTGTGCTTCCGCCCGAAACGGTGCCGCTGCCGGTAGTGGAAGTACTGCGCCTGACTGTGGAAGTGCTCTTGGAGCTGTCACCGCTGCGGTTCACTTGGGTAGTGCCGGATTTCGAGTCATTGCTCTTCGTACTCCGGTTCACCTGTGTAGTGCCGTTCTTCGATGTGCCCGTGTCGCTGCGGTTCACCTGCGAGCTGCCCGACTTAGACGTGGAATTGCTGCCGCTGCGGTTCACCTGCGAGCCGCTTGACTTAGAAGTGGAGTTGCTGCCGCTGCGGTTCACCTGCGAGCCGCCGGACTTCGAAGAAGACGTGTTGCTCCGGTTCACCTGTGTAGTGCCGTTCTTCGATGTGCCCGTGTTGCTGCGGTTCACCTTGGCGGTGCTGTCGGTCGAGCCGCCGCCGCTGCGGCGCACCTGTGCTGAAGACCCGGCCGGGGCCGCCGCGAGGGCCGCCGCCACAAGGGCCGTCGCTACCGATCTGAAAATAAACCGTCTCATAATCGTTTAGTTATAAAGATAATACTTCTTAGACAGAGACTTGAAGGCCTTCACATCCTTATTCCAATAGTCGATGATGTCCGAGACCCTGAAATTCTGCCCGAAGGTATTTCTGACATAATCCGTACCACAGACTATGTCGTGAGTCCTGTTAGCCTTCCCGTCATAAGGATTATGCTCCGGATAAAGCTCGTGAATGGCCTGCATCACATAGAAATTGATGAGGGTGAGAGGAGCCGCGTCATAATCGGTGAAATAGTACTGGACTCCGTGAAGGAGCTTGCCCTGGTCCGTGCCGAAGAACGGCTTGTAATGGATAGTTCTGAAAGCCACTCCCGGGATGGCGTAGCCGTCGAGAGTCTCCTTCAGCTTCTGCGCGTCCACCCATTCCGCTCCGAAGACCTCGAAAGGAAGGGTGTAGCCCACGCCGATGTTCAGATAGAAGGATGAGAAATCCCCCACGATTCCGGCGCAGGGATAGCCTATTGCGTTCTGTCCGTGAGGCACCTGAGGGGACGGGAGCACCCAAGGGAGGCCGGTCTCGGCATAGGTCATAGACCGCTTCCAGCCCTCCATCGGGACTACCGTGAGGGAGCATTTAAGAGGCTCCAGGTCTCCCTTCTCGCCGCAGTTCAGGCCCTCCTCGTTCAGAAGAAGCGCAAGCTCGCCGACGGTAAGACCGTAAACATAAGGAATCTTGAACTCGCCGATATAGGAATGGAATCCCGGCTCCACATAGCAGCCCTCCACCTTGAGACCGTTCAGCGGATTAGGACGGTCGAGCACCATAACCTCCACACCGTTCTCCGCGCAGGCGCGCATCATCAGACCGAGAGCGCTTATGAAAGTATAGGAACGCGCTCCCACATCCTGTATGTCATAGACCACTACGTCCAGACCCTCCAGCATCTGAGGAGTCGGAGAGCGGTGCTTGCCGTAGATGGAATAGACCTTCAGGCCCGTGGTCTCGTCTATGGTATCGTCGGCGTGTCCGCCCGCATAGATGTCTCCGCGCACACCGTGCTCCGGAGCGAAAAGCCGCACGAGATTCACGTTCGGGGCATTGAACAGGATGTCGATGGTGGAGCGCAGATTGCTGTCCACTCCGCTCGGATTAGTAAGCAGTCCGACCCGCTTGCCTTCGAGTCCCTGGAAATTTCGCTGTCTGAGCACTTCTATGCCCGGTTTCACCGCCGGGCCGGCGAGGGCCGTGACTGCGATGGCGGCCGCGGCGAGGGTAAGTATAAATCTTTTCATCATTTTCTACCGTATTCGGGATCTATTTTTCTGTCAGCGAGGAAGGTGACGCATACCGTGGCTATGCAGCACACGATCACCATCCAGAAGAAGTTCTTATAGCCGAGGGACTCCTGCAGATATCCCGCGAACATACCCGGAATCATCATACTCAGAGCCATAAAGCAGGTACAGAACGCATAGTGCGAAGTCTTGAACTCGCCCTCGGAGAAATACATCATATAGAGCATATAGGCTGTGAAGCCGAAGCCGTAGCCGAACTGCTCGATGGCGATGCAGATGCTTATGACCGCGAAGCTGGCAGGCTGCGCGATGGCCAGATACACGAAGCTCAGACAAGGCAGAGTCATAAAGGCGGCCATTATCCAGATGGACTTTTTAAGTCCGATCCTGGATGCCAGCAGGCCTCCGAGTATGCCGCCGAGCAGCAGGAAAATCACTCCGAGAGTTCCATAGGCGATGCCGACCTGGGCAGTCTGCATACCCAGTCCGCCCGCATCGCGGGAAGCCACCAGGAACGGAGTGCACATCTTTATGAGGAAAGCCTCCGGAAGACGGTAGCAGAGCATAAAGACGATGGCGAGAATCACGCCCGGCTTCCTGCAGAAGGTAATGATGGTACGCGCGAACTCCGAGAATAT
This sequence comes from Bulleidia sp., assembly GCA_963656985.1. Lineage (GTDB taxonomy): Bacteria > Bacteroidota > Bacteroidia > Bacteroidales > UBA932 > Cryptobacteroides. Next base: position 4,059 of record CAVKLO010000157.1, read on the forward strand.
GGACTTTACGTCAGCCTTTTCGCCCCGGGAGGCGTCAGCCTCCGGAATCGGAATGGCATAAGTGTGATACAGGGTCAGAAGGGTCAGAAGCACGGCGGAGCCGCCGACGGTAAGCTGCCAAGCGAGAGGGATGTTCCCGGTCTTGACTTCCAGAAGTCCCGCCACGGCCACGATGACGCCGTTGCCGAACACGTTTGCAAGCCTGTAGAAGGTGCTTCGCACACCCACGAAGGCCGCCTGGCTGCTCTGACTCTGCGCCAGCATATAGAAGCCGTCCGCCGCTATGTCGTGAGTGGCCGAGGCGAAGGCCGCGAATACGAATAGTATCAGGGTGAAGGTGAACAGCCCCATCGGGGTCTGTCCCGTGGCTATCAGCTCAGCCGAAGGCCTCGGCATCGTGAGCGCGAGGGCCAGGAAGGCTACGGACATTATGAGCTGCATCGAGAGTATCCACCAGCGCTTGGTCTTCAGGATGTCCACGAAGGGGCTCCAGAAGAATTTGAGAGTCCAGGGGAGATAGAGCAGGGATGTGAAAAGCGCCATCTGGCTGTTGGGCACGCCGAGACGCGCGAACATCAGCACCGAGACATTGTTCACCAGAAAATAAGGGACTCCCTCCACAAAGTAGAGCGTAGGAATCCAGAGCCAAGGGTTACGTTTTGTGTATGTGGCCATTATGTATTTTATTAAGACTGTCTGACTTCAAGTTTGCTTCCCGGATAATAATGCGCGAGA
>CAVKLO010000158.1:0-4777 GCA_963656985.1 Bulleidia sp.
TGCGGGAACCGTTTTGTGATGATGATAGAAGAGCTTGGGAAGAAAAACTCGGGAATCACTTCGTCGATGAAAGTGGGGAGTTCGTCGATTTGAATTGGCCGGGCCGGACCGGAATCATATTTTCGCATCCCGGAAGTTGTCAAGTGATGAAATAAGAAACAGAGCCTGTTTCATAAGAATCACTTAGGAGAAAATCCGGGACAGCTTCTGAAAAGAAATCTTTACAGGTATGCGAAAAATAATGATTCTTGCCGTCCTCGCGGCCGCCGCCCAGACGCTGGCGGCCGCCCCGGACCAGACCCGGACCCGCAGATGGACTCTGCGGGAGTGCATCGACTATGCCGTGGAGAACAACATCTCCCTTCAGCAGAGCCGCAACAGCCTGCTTTCCGGCCTCGAAGACACTTATCAGGCGAAAGCCGCCCTGCTTCCGACCCTGAGCGCTTCCGCAAGCGAGGGTCTCACGAACAGACCCTTCGCCGAGAGCGGAAGCAGCACGGTCATAGGCTCCGACGTGTACAGCAGCTCGAAAAGCACCAGTCTTACGGGCAATTACAGCCTCAGCGCCCGGATGACCCTCTACAGCGGCGGAAGCCTGCGCACGGCCCTCAAGCAGAGCCGCCTGCAGAATTCCATCGACTCGCTTTCCGTTCTGGAGAGCACGAACGATGTAGTCATCTCCATCATCAGAGCCTATATGCAGTGCCTCTACGCGCAGGAGGCCGTAAAGCTGGGCGAAAGCACGGCGGAGGCCTCGCGGATTCAGAGAGACCGGGCGGTAGAGCTTCAGAAAGCCGGCAGCCTCAGCAAAGTCGATGTGGCGCAGCTCGAAAGCCAGTACGCCTCCGACCGCTACCAGCTCACCTCCGCCCGCACCTCCCTCGACAGCTACAGACTGCAGCTCAAGCAGCTGCTCGAACTCGGAGTGGACGAAGAGATGGAATTGGACGAGCCGGAAGACGGCGAGGGCGAAGTGCTGCGCCTGCTGCCCGCGAAGTCGGAAGTCTATGCAAACGCTCTCGCCGCGATGCCGGAAATCGACAAGGCCGCCCTGAACGTGACTTCTGCGGAGCTCTCGGTGAAACGCGCGAAGGCCTCATACGCACCTGCATTGACCGCCTCGGCCGGCCTCGGCTCGGCCAATATGAGCGGCACGGGCACCTCGCTCGGCACGCAGCTCGGGCGTAATTTCAACGAGTCGCTCGGGCTGAGCCTCTCGATTCCGATTTTCCAGGGCCGCCAGACGAAAACGGCCGTGAACAAGGCTCAGCTCGCGGCGGACAATTCGCGCCTCGAACAGCTGGGAGCGGAGAAGGCCCTGCTCAAGGAGGTGGAGGATGTTTATCTCGAAGCTCTTTCCGCGCAGTCGAAGTACGTCTCCGCGAAGGAGCAGGAAAGCTACGCGCAGCAGAGCTACGAGCTCACTCTGGAGCAGTTCGGAGTCGGAATGAAGAACACCGTCGAGCTGATTACCGCGCAGAACAGCCTTCTGGAGGCGCGCGTGTCGCTGCTCCAGTCGAAATACACCGCGCTTATGAACAATGCGCTTCTGGATGTTTATCAAGGAAAAATGAAATAATATGAAGAAGAAGACTCTATGGATCGTGGTCGGCGCGGTATGCGCCGCTGCGGTACTTTATCTCGCTGTCCGTCCGACAGGAAAGGGCGGAGTGACACTGGACAGCGCGAAAGCTGAAAGAATAGACATCGTGAATTCCGTGACCGCGACGGGGACTGTGGAGCCTGTCACCAAGGTGGAGGTCGGAACCCAGGTCTCCGGCATCATCGACAAGCTCTACGCCGACTACAACGACGTGGTGAAGGCGGGACAGATAATAGCCGTGATGGACAAGGTGAATCTCGAGGCGGAGCTTGCCTCCTCGCAGGCGCAGCTCGACGCGGCGAAGACCGAATTCGAGTACCGCGAGAAGGAGTACGAAAGGACCCGCACTCTGCACGAAAAGGAGCTTGTGAGCGACTCGGACTACGACTCGGCGTATTACCAGTACGCGACCGCGAAGAACGCCCTCAGCCAGGCCCAGGCGTCATATGTGAAGGTGAAGCGGAACCTGAGCTACGCGACCATCTCCTCCCCGATCGACGGGGTGGTCATCAGCCGCGCCGTGGAGGAGGGCCAGACCGTGGCGGCCGGCTTCGAGACCCCGACGCTCTTCACCATCGCGAAGAATCTCACTGATATGCAGGTGATAGCGGATGTGGACGAGGCGGATATCGGTCAGGTCGCCGAAGGCCAGAAAGTGACCTTCACCGTCGATGCGTACCCCGACGACGTCTTCAGCGGCACCGTGGAGCAGGTGCGCCTCGAAGCCACGACCACCTCGAACGTCGTCACCTACGAAGTCGTCATCAACGCTCCGAATCCTGACCTCAAGCTCAAGCCCGGCCTTACGGCCAATGTCACCGTCTATACTCTCGAGGAGGACGGGGTTCTCGCGGTGCCTACGAAGGCTCTGCGCTTCCATCCTGACGCGGAGCTGCTGGAGCAGATCGGCATCAGCGTGGAGGGTTCCGCCCATCCTTCGGAGGGGAGCGTCAAGACGGTATGGGTGAAGAACGGCAATGTCATTTCTCCTAAGAGCGTTACCGCCGGAAATACGAGCGGAGACAAGACCGGAATCGTCTCCGGGCTCACCGACGGCGAGGAGGTCGTGACCGGCCTGTCCGCAACCCGGGCTGAGCAGAAGGCAGAGACGGCGGAAAGGAGTCCGTTCGCTCCGGGTCCGAGGTAATAAGGGGGAGGTTTTATGAAAGAAGTAATTAAACTCGAGGATATACGCCGCGACTTCCTTGTGGGGGATGAGACGGTACACGCTCTGCGCGGCGTATCCTTCACCATAGAGGAGGGCGAGTTCGTCACCATCGTCGGCACTTCGGGTTCGGGCAAGTCCACGCTGCTGAACATCCTGGGCTGTCTGGACACACCGACGAAAGGGGAGTACCTGCTGGACGGGGTGTCGGTGCGGACTATGGACAAAAACAGCCGGGCCACGCTCAGGAACCGCAAGATAGGTTTCGTGTTCCAGAACTATAATCTTCTCGCGAAGACCACGGCAGTGGAGAATGTGGAGCTGCCCCTTATGTATAATCCCAAGTATTCCCGGAAAGAGCGTTACGACAGGTCAGTCGCGGCCCTGAAGGCCGTGGGGCTCGGAGACAGGCTCGAACACAGGAGCAATCAGATGTCCGGAGGGCAAATGCAGAGGGTCGCCATCGCGAGGGCCCTCGTGAACGACCCCGCAGTGATATTGGCCGACGAGGCCACGGGCAATCTGGACACGCGCACGAGCTTCGAGGTTCTGGTGCTCTTCCAGCGGCTGCACTCTGAGGGCAGGACGATCATTTTCGTGACGCACAACCCCGAGATAGTGAACTACAGCACGCGCACCGTCACGCTGCGCGACGGGCGGGTAACGGGCGACGAGCGCAATGCTCACGTGCTCGACGCCGCCGAGGCTCTCGCCGCCCTGCCGCCGGAGAGCGAGCCGTAGGGGAGAGAGTGGGCTTTCGGGCCGGCGGCGGCTACACGCCGACAGAATCCAATAACTAAACAGTTAATTTAAAAATGAATTTCGGAAATTTATTCAGAATAGCGCTCAAGGCTCTGGGGAACAACAAATTCCGAGGCTTCCTCACTATGCTCGGCATCATAATCGGCGTGGGCTCAGTCATCACTATGCTCGCCATCGGGCAGGGTTCGAAGAAGAGCATCCAGGCCGAGATAAGCCAGATGGGTTCGAATATGATTATGATACATCCTGGCGAGGATATGAGGGGCGGCGTGCGCTTGAGTGCGGACGATATGCAGTCGCTGAAGGTGCGGGACTTCGAGGCGATCCGCTCGAAATGCAGCTACGTCTCCCTCATTTCCCCTTCGGTGAACTCTTCCGCCCAGGCCATCTACGGGGCGAACAACACCTCCACCTCCATCTACGGCGTGAACCAGGATTATCTGGACATCAGGGGCTACAAGGTGCAGGACGGGGACATCTTCACGGACCAGGACATAAAGACGGCGGCGAAGGTCTGTCTGGTGGGCAAGACCGTCGTGGACGAGCTGTTCACGAACGGGGAGAATCCGGTGGGGAAGGTCATCCGCTTCGGCAGCATCCCGTTCCGCATCATAGGGGTTCTGGAGAGCAAGGGCTACAACAGTATGGGTATGGACCAGGACAATCTGATCATAACTCCATATACCACGGTTATGAAGCGCATACTCGCCGTGACCTACCTTCAGGAGATAGTATGCTCGGCCCTGAGCGAGGATTATACGGACCGGGCCATCGAGGAGATCACCGAGGTCCTGCGTGAGAACCACAGGCTCAAGGAGGCGGACGATGACGATTTCAACATCCGCTCCCAGCAGGAGCTTTCCTCGATGATGACGAGCACCAGCGATATGATGTCCACTCTGCTCGCCGCAGTGGCGGGAATTTCGCTTCTGGTGGGTGGCATAGGGATTATGAACATTATGTACGTGTCCGTCACGGAGCGCACCAAGGAGATAGGTCTCAGGATGAGCATCGGGGCGAAGGGGCGCGACATTCTGGCCCAGTTCCTCATAGAGGCTACGCTGATAAGCATCACGGGAGGTCTTCTGGGTGTGGTTCTGGGCGTTGCGGCTTCATACGTCGTGAAAGCGCTGCTGTCGTACCCTATCGTGATCCAGGTCTGGACTATCGTGCTGTCCTTCCTGGTCTGCACGGTCATCGGAATATTCTTCGGCTGGTATCCGGCCCGCAAGGCCTCGAACCTCGAC
>CAVKLO010000159.1:0-4020 GCA_963656985.1 Bulleidia sp.
GTCTATGCCTGGACGATTGCCATATTGGCCGCCGCCTGCGGCGCGCCGGCAGGTGAAGACACTCTCTGGCTCAGCGGCGACGTGCCTCTGAGCGGGACTCCCGCCTACGAGTACCGCATACTCGACCATTGGGACAATCTCGACGACAGCGTGGAACGGGGCTACGCGGGATCTTCCATCTGGGGATGGACCTGCGATGAGCTGCCCTCGGAGCGCATCGAGACCTACGCGCGCCTGAACGGGAAGATAGGCATAAACGGAGCTGTCCTGAACAATGTGAACACGAATCCCGACATCCTCAGCAGCGGCCGTCTCGTCCGGGTGGCGCAGATAGCCAGGATTCTGCGCGCCCACGGGATGAAGACCTTCCTGTCGGTGAATTTCGCTTCCCCATCGGCTCTGGGCGAGCTGCCGACTTCCGACCCTCTGGATCCCGAGGTGATTTCCTGGTGGAAGGACAAGGTGGCCGAGATCTACGCTCTCGTGCCCGATTTCGGAGGTTTTCTGGTGAAGGCGAGCAGCGAGGGGCAGCCGGGACCGCAGGATTACGGGCGCACTCACGCGGACGGGGCCAATATGCTCGCGGACGCTCTCGCTCCCTACGGGGGGATAGTGATGTGGAGGGCCTTCGTCTATTCCGCTTCAAGTCCGGACCGGGCGATGCAGGCATACGAGGAGTTTATGCCTTTCGACGGGCAGTTCCGCGACAATGTCACGGTGCAGATAAAGAACGGCCCCGTAGATTTCCAGCCGCGCGAGCCGTTCAGTCCCCTCTTCGGCGGACTCCGGCACACTTCTATGACAGCGGAGCTTCAGATCACCCAGGAGTACCTCGGACAGAGCCGCAATCTGGTATTTCTCGCCCCGATGTGGGAGGAGTGCCTGAAGTCCGACACTTATCGGGACGGGAAGGGCTCGACCGTCGCGGCAGTCACCTCGGAGAGCCTCGTGAGCGCTATCGCTGGCGTGGCCAATACGGGACAGTCCCCCGACTGGTGCGGCAGCGTTTTCGCCCAGGCGAACTGGTACGCTTTCGGCCGCCTGGCCTGGGACCCTACGCTCACTTCGGAGCAGATAGCTGAAGAGTGGCTCAGACTCACTTTCCGCAAGCCCCGTTTCGTTTCGGAAAGACGGTTCACACGAGATTTCATCGAGCCGGTGAAGGCTATGATGCTCTCTTCGAGGGAGGCCTGCGTGGACTATATGATGCCGCTCGGGCTGCATCATCTCTTCGCCGCCGACCACCATTACGGACCCGAGCCGTGGTGCGACGTGGAAGGTTTCCGTCCGGACTGGCTGCCTTCGTACTACCACAGGGCCGACAGCGCGGGCATAGGCTTCGACCGCACTCTTTCGGGCAGCGGGGCTGTCGCCCAATACAATGAGCCGCTCTCTTCCCTTTATGGAGGGCCGGACTGCCCGGACGAATACCTGCTCTGGTTCCATCATCTCGGCTGGGACTACACTATGCGCTCGGGTGACAGCCTCTGGAACGAGCTGTGCAGGCATTATGACAGGGGCGTGAAGATGGTGCGGAGTTACCGCAAGCTCTGGGCCGGGATGAAGCCTTTCGTGGACAGAAGACGCTATGAATCCGTAGCCGAGACCCTCCGCATCCAGGAGAGGGATGCAGTATGGTGGCGAGACGCCTGCGTGGGATATTTCGGCAGTTTCTCCCGCCGGCCTCTTCCTCCGGACGTGGAGCCGCTCTCTTTTCATCATCACTAAGCCCTCGGGCCGAAGATGGCGGTGCCGATGCGTACTATGGTGGCGCCGTGACGCAGAGCGATTCGCCAGTCTCCCGACATTCCTATTGAGAGCTGGTCGAAAGAGTCCAGTTCAGGGAAGAGTTCGCAGAGATAGGCCATAAAGGAATCTATGCGGGCGAAATCCGCCGATACCGTCTCCTCTTCGTCGGTATGGGAAGCCATACCCATCAGGCCCCGGAAGCGGACATTCGGGTATTTCCCCGCATCGAAAAGTATGTCCAGGATTTCCTCCTCATAGAAGCCCTGCTTGGTCTCCTCCTGGCCTATGTGCAGCTCCAGAAGAATGTCTATGACCTTGGAATTGGCCTTGCCCCAGGCGTTTATGGCTTCCAGAAGATGCTGGCTGTCCACGGACTGGACAAGGCTTGCGAAGGGCAGGACAAGCTTTAGCTTGTTCGTCTGGAGATGTCCCAGGAAATGCCACTCGATGTCCCCTCCCCTGCCCAGAGCCGAGAGCTCGGCCACTTTCGCGGCAAGCTCCTGCGGCCGGTTTTCACCGAAGGCTCTCTGGCCAGCGTCATAAGCCTCCAGAATATCCCCGACAGGGTGGAATTTGGAAACTGCCACCAGTTTGACCTCTGATGGCAGTTCTTTTTTAATGCTGAGAAGATTCTCCTTTATCATTTTCTTTTCTTCTGCTGCTCGCGCATCTGCTGCTGCTGCATCTTCTGGGCCGCTTCGAGCCGCTGCTGCCATTTGGACTTAGGCAGAGCCTTGCCCTCGCTGGCCTTCACCTTGGCGAGAAGCTCCTCCGGATGGACGAAGAACTTGCGAAGTATGAAGTTCTGGAGCATCATAAAGAGGTTGCTGAGGAGATAGTAGTAGCTCAGGGCCGCCGAAAGGCTGTTACAGATGAAGAACATCATTATAGGCATCATCCATACGCTCATAAAGCGCATAGAGGCGGCGTTCGGGTCGTTCGCGGCCGGATTCGAGGCCATAGTCATCTTCGAGTAGAACCACATCGTCACGGCCATAAGCAGCGCGAAGAGCGAAAGGTGGTCTCCGAGAATCGGAATCCTGGTGCCGTAGTCTATGATGGAATCATAGGCCGAAAGGTCGTGGCACCACAGGAACGACTGCTGCCTCAGCTCGATCGAAGCCGGGAAGAAGCGGAACATCGCCCAGAGTATAGGGAAGGTGAGCAGGGTCGGAAGGCATCCGCCCATAGGACTCACTCCCGCCCTCTTGTACAGGTCCATAGTGGCCTGCTGCTTCTTGAGGGCGTCCTCCTGCTTCGGATACTTCTCGTTCAGCTTATCCATCAGAGGCTTGAGAGCCGCCATCTTAGCCGAGGAGAGGAGCGACTTGTTCGTAAGAGGCATCACCACTATCTTTATGATGAGAGTCATAAGAAGGATGATGATTCCGAAGTTCGCGATGTACTTGTGCAGGAAGTTGAAGAGAGGGATGATGACGAAGCGGGTGAACCAACCCACGAGCCAGCCTCCCAGAGGGATGATCTTCTCGTACTTCTGGCCGTACTGCTTGAGGGTGTTGAAGTGGTTCGGTCCGAAATAGAATTCCAGCGGTACGGAGACCTCGGAATCACGCGGGTAATCCACCCTCATATTGGCCGAACAGGCCATCAGATTGCGCTCAGGGTCTTCCTGAGGCATAAACTCTATGTTCAGCGCTCCGGATGCGAACTCTCCCGGCGCACGCACGATGGCCGAGAAGAACTGCTGCTGGAACGCGAACCACGAGAGCTTGGAGTCGATGCGCTTGCCCGCGTTGCGGCCCCTGCCTATCTCGACCGGCTTCTTGTCTCCGTCGAAGTAGTAGTCGAGCTTGGAGTACTGCGACTCGTTCCTGTAGCCCTTCTCCATACGCGGAATGACCATAGAGAAGTCGATGTCCACTGCGGAGACGTTCTTCGGGACTATCCCCTCCATCCCTATGAATGACAGGAGGTTGGATACGGCGTAGGAGTCTTTCCCCTGTAGGGAATAACTCTGCTCGATGTATCCGCCGCCGGAGAACGGGAGCCTCATCACGAGCGAGGAGTCCGTCTTCTCAGCGATGGTGAAGACGAAGTCCGAGGTCTTTATGTATTCGCCGGTGTAGATGCTGGCGGCATACTCCATACTTCCCTCCCTGAAGAGGTAGAGGTCAGTGCTGTCGGAAGTCCGGTAGTCCTTCAGTCTGACCGAATACGGCTTTGCGCCCTTCGTCGTGAATTTGATTTCAAGCTTCTCGTTCTCCAGAGTCACGATTTCCTCCGACAGATGCGATGAAGTCTCCAGAAGGG
>CAVKLO010000159.1:4030-4719 GCA_963656985.1 Bulleidia sp.
AGGGAGTCCTTATAGATGGACGGCTGCTGTGCCTGTGCGGAAGGCCGGGCAGCCGCCTCGACGGCAGCTTCTACGGCCACCTGCGGATGTTCCGCCGCCCAGGCGAGCGAATCCGCTCTCGCGATTGAATCCAGCTGCGCCTGATACAGGGCCTGATACTCCATCTGTTTACGGGAGACACCCGCCTGATACCAGGTAAAGCCGAAAAGTATGACTCCTATAAGGACAAAGCCGATAATCGAATTTTTATCCATTATTCTCCTCCGTGTTTCTGATCTTCTCCTCAAGTTCCTTCAGTTCCTTTTTAGCCTCCTCGATCCTTTCCTGCATTTGCTTGATGAGAGGTGCAGAATTCTTGGACATAGCGAAGAATCCGATATTGTTCTCGTAAGTGTCGATATCCTGCTGCAGGGCGTTGTACCTCTGGATGAGGATATCCTTCTCGGTGCGCGGAGCCTTAGGGGCGCGGACTGCTCCGCCGCGCTGCGGCCGGCCGCCTCTCGGCGACAAGTCAGGGAACTTGGCCTGCAGAGCCTCGCGCCAGGAATTGTTTATGCTGTCCTTTTCCTTGAACGGGACGAAGCCGATGGAGGCCCACCTGTCGGAGAACTCCCTGAACGCCTCGGCGTCGGAAGAATCGCCCTTGAGCCCGTATGCGTTCACTTCCTCGACCAGCTTGCGCTTGGCCT
>CAVKLO010000160.1:0-4711 GCA_963656985.1 Bulleidia sp.
GGGCCGGAACACTCCTCCTCGCGGGTGAGTACCAGCATCAGATTTATGGGAAGGGACATTTCATAAAAATGGCGGAATGCCGCGATCATCGAAACCACGCTTCCGCCATCATCGTTGGACCCGAGTCCCCGGATTATGCTGTCGTCTATCCCAGGATCGAAGGGATTTCCGCTATATCCGGCGGCAGCCGGAACCGTATCGATATGGGCGTCCAGGGCCAATGTGGGTTTCGAAGGGTCGAAATGCCTGTTTACAGAAATGATATTGCCCCTCTGAAGTCGGAAGTCTATCCCGAAACGCTCCAGAGCCTTGCAGATTTCCCCCGCCACCGCCTCTTCCTCGAAGGAGAGCGAAGGTGTCCGCACCATCGTTCTAAGCAAGTCTATATAGTCTTTCATCTGTGATAAGTGATTCCTGAAAAATAACGACTTATTTTTTCATCATCACCAAGAAGTGCTCTCAGAGTCACGTAATTCCCGAAAACCGTCTTTCCGTGATTCTAAAAAAAAGCTGATTTTTCATCATCACTTATCTGTTTTCCGGCATTACCGCCGCGCACTTCCGTACCGAAGTGCAAAAGTAACCATAATTTCATAAACTGCCCTACTGCTCATAAGGTTTTTTTAGAAAAATCTCGGTCCCGGCGTTCTCGTCGAGGAGCGCGGCGGCGTTTTTGATTCTGACGGAAAGCGCACCCCGGCCGAGCGCGGCGAAAGCGTTGTCCAGCTTCGGAATCATCCCGTCCGAAATCTTCCCTTCGGAGCGGAGCCTTGAGTAAGTCTCCGGGGTCAGGCGTTTCACCACGCTGCCGGGGTCGTCCCTGTCCAGCAGCACACCGTCCTTTTCGAAACAGTACAGCAGCCGGGCTCCGAGAGCGCAGGCCACGCTCGAGGCTATGGTGTCGGCATTGGTGTTCAGCAGATTACCCTTCCCGTCGTGGGTGATGGCGCAGAGTACAGGAGTGATGCCCAGCGAGAGGAGCGAGGAGAGCGGAGCTGCGTCCACGGACTCTTGCGTCACGTCTCCGACCAGGCCGTAATCCACTGTGTTGCAGCCGTCCGAAAGGAGTTTCGGGGCGCGGCGGGAAGCCCTGATGGCAGAAGCATCGCAGCCGGCCATACTCATAGCATTGCAGCCGAAGCTCTGGAGCAGCGCCGCTATATGCTTGCCCGCCCAGCCGGCATAGACCATAGTGACTATCCGGATGGTCTCCGCGTCTGTCACTCTTCGGCCCTCGACCATCTGCACGGGCACTCCCAGGCGCTCCTGAAAGCGGCTCGCCATCACTCCCCCGCCGTGCACCAGTACTTTAGGGCCTTCCAGTGCGGCGAAATCCCTACAGAAGCCCCTCAAGGCCTCTTCACTGTCGATTACATTGCCGCCTATCTTCACTACTTTAATCATATCGTGTATATTCGTGAGGTTTTTTCTAAAAAAACCTCCCTCGACTTATATCATCATAAGTGTTTTTTACACCCCTACAGGCTCAGGAGCATCCTGCGGATGACGGTCTGGGCCGAGACCACGCGGTTAGCCGCCTCGGGAATCACCAGAGACTGCGGGCTTTCTATCACATCGTCGCTCACTATCATATTCCTGCGCACCGGCAGACAATGCATAAAGAAGGCGTCGTCCGTCAGGGCCATCTTCTCCGCCGTGACCGTCCAGGACATATCGCGGCTCAGAACCTTGCCGTAATTCTCCCCCCCGTAGGCCGACCAATTCTTCGCATAGACGAAATCGGCTCCTCTGAGAGCCTCGTCCTGGTCGTGCGTAACTATCGCTCCCTCAGTGAATTCGGGAGCGAGATCGTAGCCCTCGGGATTGGCTATGACGAAGTCGTAGCCGCCGTAAACCATACCCTCCGCGAAGGAATTCGGCACCGCCTGCGGGAGTGCCTTGGGATGCGGCGCCCAGGTCATCACGACCTTCGGTCTCGCCTTTTTCTTATGCTCCTCGATGGTGATGATGTCCGCGAAGGTCTGCAGCGGGTGGCGCGTCGCGGCCTCCATACTGAAAACCGGCTTCCCTGAGTACCGGATGAACTGATTCAGTATCACTTCATTATAGTCACTCTCCCTGTCGCTCAGCCCGGCGAACGAGCGCACTCCGATCATATCGCAATAGCTTCCCATCACCGGAATAGCTTCGAGCAGATGCTCGCTCCTGTCGCCGTCCATCACGACTCCGCGCTCCGTTTCGAGCTTCCACGCGCCCTGGTTCACGTCCAGCACGATGACATTCATACCCAGATTCAGCGCGGCCTTCTGCGTGCTGAGCCGCGTGCGCAGGCTGTTGTTGAAAAAGACCAGAAGCAGAGTGCGGTTCTTGCCGAGTTCGCTGTCGGCGAACGGAGCCTTCTTCACGCGGGCGGCCTCGCACAGCGCCTGCTGCAGCCCGCCCAATTGTTTTATGCTTGTAAATTCTTTCATTTTCTCTATGCGGCCTTGCGGCCAATTATTCCTTTCCCAGCCTTGCGGCCAATACCTTATTCCGTCTTGCGGCAATTAATACCATTCTCCCCCTTGCGGCCAATCCTTATTCCGTCTTGCGGGCATCAATTCCATTCCACCCTTGCGGCAGATCACCTTTTCCGTCTCCGGCGCAAACTTTCCTCTCCGAATCAGCACTCTATACTCCTTCCGCAGTCAACTCCCTCCAGGCGGCGATGAAGCAGTCCGCCGTCTCGGTGCTGAGGGTAAGTGAAGGCAGCAGACGGATTACGGAGGCTCCGGCAGCACCGGTGAAGAAATGCTTCTCGAAGAGCAGACGGTCTCTGAGGCTCCGTCCGAAGAACGCAGAACCCTGAGGCGCGGTGCCGTCGAAGCCGCTCCGGAGTTCGAGGCCTATCATCAGTCCCCTGCCCCGGTACTCCTTCACCGCCGGGTCTCCCTCGAAAGCCTTTCTGAAATGTTCCCCCACTTTCGTGGCATTCTCTACAAGATGTTCATTTTCTATGACATCCAGAACCGCGAGGGCAGCAGTGCAGGCCAGATGGTTTCCGCCGAAGGTGGTCCCGAGCATCCCGTAGCGGGGCTTGATGTCGGGGCTTATCAGCACGCCTCCTATCGGCAGGCCGTTCGCCATACCCTTGGCCACGGTGATGATGTCAGCCCGGATGCCCGAGCGCAGATGGGCGAAGAAGAGGCCGCTGCGTCCGTAGCCCGACTGGATTTCGTCCAGAATCAGGCGGGTCCCGAAGCGGTCGCAGAGGCTGCGCAGGGTCCGCAGGAACTCGTCTTCAGGCTCATAGATGCCGGCCACGCCCTGTATGCCTTCGATTATCACCGCCGCATATTCTCCCGTGCTCAGTTCCCGCTCCGCCGCTGCGGCATCGTTCAGAGGGATGAAGGTGACGTTGGGGGTGGAATTGTACGCGGAGCGTATGGAAGGATTGTCCGTGACGGACACGGCTCCGCCGGTGCGGCCGTGGAACGACTTGCCGAAAGCGAGTGCCTTGGCGCGGCCGGTCGCGAACGAAGCGAGCTTGAGAGCGTTTTCATTGGCCTCGGCCCCCGAGTTGCAGAGGAAGAGTGCGTAATCGTCGTAGCCGCAGGCTTTTCCGAGACGGGCGGCGAGCTGCTTCTGCAGGGAGTTCTGCACGGCGTTCGAGTAGAAGCCGAGCTTTTCGAGCTGCGTTTGCAGCATCTTCACGTAGTGCGGGTGGCAGTGGCCGATGCTTATGACGGCGTGGCCGCCATAGAGGTCGGTGTATTCGTGACCGTCCTTGTCCCAGAGGGTGGTGTCGAGGCCGCGCACCGGCTCGATGTCCCAGAGTTTATATACTTCGAAAGGATGCATATTTCTTATATTTCGATACGTTTTTTAATCTTCACTTAATCCCGGTCATCCGGGCAGTTCCCTCGCGGGGGCGGGGCCTGCACGTCTTCAGAAATCAGAAGGCCGAGGCTTTCAGATGCAGGCCCTCGGCCTCGTCGAAACCGAAGGCGAGGTTCATATTCTGCACCGCCTGGCCCGAGGCGCCTTTCAGCAGGTTGTCTATGACTGAGCTGATTACCAGATGTCCTTCGTGGACTTCGAGGGAGATGACGCATTTGTTCGTGTTCACCACCTGCTTGAGGTCCGCGGGCTTTCGGCTCAGGAAGGTGAAGGGGGCGGAGGCGTAGTATTCTTCGTACAGTTTATACGCTTCCTCCTGATTCAGGGGGCATTCCAGATGTATAGAAGCGAAGATTCCCCTCGCGAAGTCGCCCCTCATCGGGATGAAGTTCAGCCGGGCGTCAAGTTCCGCCGGGCCATAAAGGTGGGCTTCAAGCTCCACCGTTTCGCAGCCTGTCACCTCTCTCGCCATCAGCTCCGCCGTTTCGCAGCCGATACCTTCCGCACTGCTGACCGCAGATGTTTTTCCGGCCTGAACCAGGCCGAGGTTCCTGCGGATTTCCTTCAGATGCTGGTGGGTGAACTGCTTGTAGGCGGAGATGTTCGAGTTCCGCCAGCTGAAATGCGTAGTTTCGGAAGGCTTCACTCCGGCCCCTGTGGAGCCGGTTATCGCGGTGATGTTCACGTCCCCGTGCAGCAGGCCCGCAGCGGCCAGAGGCAGGAGCCCGAGCTGGATGGCTGTGGCGAAGCAGCCGGGATTGGCGATTTTCGCCGCTCCCCTGATTTTCTCGCGCCGCCACTCGGGCAGTCCATAGACATAGCCGCAGCTCCCGTCTCTGAAGTCCTGGGCCAAGTCTATGACTGTCAGGGT
>CAVKLO010000161.1:0-4710 GCA_963656985.1 Bulleidia sp.
GTGCCGTGGGCGGCCTCGTACTCGTACTTGCCGTCCGGACTCACGAGCACTGAAGTCATCATCGCCAGTGAACCGAAAGCGGTGGAGACCATATCGCTCATCACATCGCCGTCATAGTTCTTGCAGGCCCAGATGAAACCGCCTTCGCTGCGCATTACGCGGGCTACCGCATCGTCGATCAGAGTATAGAAATACTCTATGCCGGCGGCGGCGAAACGGTCCTTATACTCTTCGAAGACCTCTTCGAAAATCTCGCGGAAACGTCCGTCGTACTTCTTCGAGATGGTGTCCTTCGTGGCGAACCAGATGCTCTGCTTGAGGTCGAGAGCATACTTGAAGCAGGCGTGCGCGAAGGAACGTATGGAAGCGTCGGTGTTATGCATACCCTGGAGGACGCCCGGGCCCTTGAAGGTATGTACCACCTGCTCCTCCCTCTTTCCGCTCTCGCCTTCGAAGATGAGCTTGGCTACACCCGGTTCATCCACCCTGATGTCGATGCTCTTGTAAACGTCGCCGTAGGCGTGACGGGCGATGGTGATAGGTTTCTTCCAGAACTTCACCGCAGGATGTATGGAAGGGATGGTGATAGGAGTGCGGAACACGGTTCCGTCCATCATCGAACGGATAGTCCCGTTCGGGCTCTTCCACATCTGGTGCAGGTTGTACTCCGTCATACGCTTGGCGTTAGGAGTGATGGTGGCGCACTTCACGGCTACTCCGTACTTCTTCGCGGCATTCGCGGAATCTATGGTGACCTGATCGCCGGTATTGTCGCGGTTCACGAGGCCCAGATCATAGTATTCGGTCTTGAGGTCGACGAAAGGCAGGATAAGCTCGTCCTTTATCATCTTCCACAGGATTCTTGTCATCTCGTCACCGTCCATCTCCACGATAGGGGTGATCATCTGAATCTTTTTCATAAAATATCGGTTTATAAAATGTTATTATTTGCCCTTCTGTGCTGCGTAATAGTTCATAAGGCAGCCGTCCGCAAGAATCTCGCGCTCATCGGCGGTCAGGTTCCGGAAGTACAGCCGTATGTCCTTCAGACCCTCGGCGCAGATGACCTTGGCGTCAATCTCCTCCTTGCCGGAGAGGATGGCCTCACGAATGCCCTTGATGAACACGAAGTCGCCCGGCTTATAGTCGAATGGCGTGTCCGGAGAAATCGTGAACGGAACTATGCCCCAGTTTATGCAGTTGCTGCGGTAGCGCTTCGTCGCATACTCGTAGCAGATGTTGGCGTCGCCGCCCAGAACCTTCTGGCAGGAAGCGGCCTGCTCGCGTGCGGAGCCGTCGCCCGGCTTGTTCGCGAAAACGCAGGAACCGAACGAAGTGTCGGAAGCCGGGGCCCCGACCTTGGCGAGAGCCTCTGCTACATCGGCGGGAACTTTACCCTCGCGGCACTCGCGGTCTTCCCGCTGGATTCTCTTGCAGATGCCCACATACTCCGGAACCCGGCGCGAAAGCGTGAACTCGGAGAGCTTGATAGGGTTCGAACGGTAGCTGGACGTCTCGCCGGACGGGATGAGTTCGTCTGTGGTGGTGACAGGGTCGTGGATGACCGCAGCCAGTTCGAGGAGCATATTGTCCTGCATAGGATACATCTTAGGCCAGTCCTTGATGTTCGGGCCGTAACGGAGCTCCACTGAAGGGTCGGCGTGGCCGTAGCCGTAGTAAACGCGGCTCTTGTAGATACGGTCATCGAAAGAATACGGAGCGTGAGTGTCGTCGTACTCGATATCCGTGGCTGCGGTGATGACTCCGCCATTGGCCGCCGTGGCGGCAATGGAGCGCGCGTCCATCAGGCAGACGAGGGAAATCTGGCCCTGGCCCGGCTTGGAACCCTCGCGGTTCGGGAAGTTGCGGGTGGTGTGGCGAATGGACAGGCCGTTATTGGCCGGCACGTCGCCGGCTCCGAAGCAAGGTCCGCAGAACGCAGGCTTGATGACTACACCCGCCTCGAGAAGCTCCTCGGCGATGTGGTTGCGCGTGGTCGCGAGATACACCGGAGTGGACTGCGGATACGCGGACATCGTGAAGTAGTCGTTGCCTATGGTCTTGCCCTTCAGGATGGCGGCTGCCTCGCTGAGGTTCTCGTAGGTTCCGCCAGAGCAGCCGGCGATGAGCGCCTGGTCCGCCACGGCCTTTCCGTCACGGAGCTTGCCGACGAGGTCGATGGAGATCTTGTCTCCGAAACGCTTGCGCGCGTCCGCCTCGACAGCTTCGAGGATGGCCTTAGGGTTCTTCTGGAACTCGTGGATGGTGTATGCGTTCGAAGGATGGAACGGCAGGGCGATCATAGCCTCCTGCTGCGAGAGGTCGATTCTGATCATACTGTCGTAGTATGCGACCTCGCCCGGAGCGAGCTTGCGGTATGCCTGAGGACGGCCGTGCATCCTGTAGTATTCCTCCACTTTCCCGTCGGTGATCCAGATGGAGCTCAGACAGGTGGTCTCGGTGGTCATCACGTCGATGCCGTTGCGGAAGTCGATGGAGAGGTTCTCCACGCCGGGACCCGCGAATTCGAGCACCTTGTTCTTCACGAAGCCGTTCTCGAACACCGCCTTCACGAGGGAAATGGCCACATCGTGCGGGCCGATACCCTTCTTAGGCTTTCCTTCGAGCCATACCAGAACCACTTCCGGGGCGTTGATGTCCCAGGTGTTCTTCAGGAGCTGCTTCACAAGCTCGCCGCCGCCTTCGCCGACGCCCATACAGCCGAGAGAGCCGTAACGCGTGTGGCTGTCGGAGCCCAGAACCATATGCCCGCACTCGGCGATGGCCTCGCGGGTGTACTGATGGATGACCGCCTGATTTGCAGGGACATAGATGCCGCCGTATTTCTTCGCGGCCGAAAGACCGAACACGTGGTCGTCCTCATTGATGGTTCCGCCCACCGCGCAGAGCGAATTGTGGCAGTTCGTCATCGCGTAAGGCAGAGGAAACTTTTCGAGTCCGCTTGCGCGCGCAGTCTGGATAATGCCCACATAGGTAATGTCGTGGGAAACCATCGCATCGAAGCGGATGCGCATCTTCTTGCCCTCAGACCCGTCCACGTCGTGAGAACGCAGGATCCTGTAGGCGATGGTATTTTCGCGGGCCTCTTCTGCAGAAGGCATTCCGGCGGCATCTTTGACAAGCGTCTTGCCATTTTTAAGATAAACACCTTGTGGAATCAGTTCTTCCATAAAGAAAAAATGTTATTGGTTTATAATGTCGGTAATAAATATGGTCAATGAAAGCATATCGGCGCTTCCGCCGGGAGATATGTTCTCCGAAATGAATTTTCTGTTCAGTTCCCGCAGAGCGCCGACGCTGAAGTTCCCGCAAAGCTCCGCCGAAACTTCCTTCACCCGGGCGAGCGTCTGTGCGGAGGCCCTGTGCAGGATATTGGTATCGTCCAGCGAGGACATTATCCGCAGCAGCGTGCGGTGGTTCCTATAAGAGTCGCCACGCAGCGAGCGGTAATAGGGCAGCCAGTCCCCGAAGAGGAGCGGGTAGCCGCGCATAGCGCTGTCAAGTGCGCCGCCCACTCTGTATGAGCGTCTTACATTCGCCCCGTGCGTCCCTTCCACCTGCGGAATGCCGCGAGCCAGAAGCGAAATGCTCCGCCGCAGATTCTCCTCGCCGAGCACTTCGCCGGAACCCAGAACAGAGGCCGCCGCGCTGAGCGCGAGACCGATACAGAAAAGCGCACCCTTGTGCGTATTCACTCCCCCGGTCGCTTCGAGCATAGCCTTTTCCGCCCTTATGCCTATGCTGCGGACGCTTTCCGCGTCCAATCCCTTCTTCCACCCCTCCACTGCCAGCTGCGTGAAGAACGGCCGCAGAGCCGCTATCCCCCGGGACATCAGAGCGTAGTCCATATCGGAGTGCGCACCGCTGTCTTCCCGGTCTACAAGACCCGGCTTCGGAGTAGTGTCAAGTTCCTCACGCAGAGCCTTTTCAGCAAGATGCGAAAGCAGATGCGGAAGCGTAGTCGGGTAGGCCATCCTCGCGGCTGCGGCGAAATCGCCGCCGTCCAATGCAGCTCTCAACCTGCTCGCGCTCACCGCTTCGCCTCCTTGCACAAGCCTCGGGATTTCGATGAACTCCACCCCGCGCGCCGGCAGCAGAGAGGCCATACGGGAATTGTACAGACGCGTGAGTGCGTCCTGAGGTTCGCTCCCCGCGAAGCGGCGCTTCGCGCCCAATGCGGGAGCTATATGAGCTGCGAATATATCCAGGTCGAGATCCATATAGGCGAGAGTCGCATCATCCGCCTTTTTCAGGAAGTAAGTCGGGAACGTGGCTGCGGAGACGGCATAATCGCTTCCCCTGCAGACCGTCACGTTATCTATGCCGGCACAGCCGCTGCGGATCATCGCGAGCCTTTCCCCGGAAGGGAAAAGGGAGCGGTCCTCCTTCACGGCGATGACATAGAGCCTGTCCACCTGTGAGGCGGCCTGCTCCACCAGATAGCGGTGTCCGAGAGTGAAAGGATTGGCGTTCATCACTATGACTCCGGCACTGCCTTCGCCCTTGAGTGAAGACAGGTATCTTTCATAGTCCTTGAGGGCGTCTGCACCCGTCTCCATAAGGATGGCGGCATCGGACGAGCCCAGAAGCCTGAAGCCCAGGCTGGCGAAGATGCTCCGGTTCTCGGGCTTAGTGAAAAGGCGGACATAATCATAGCCCCTTTCGCGGGCTAGGGTGAGAAGAGCGGAG
>CAVKLO010000162.1:0-4689 GCA_963656985.1 Bulleidia sp.
CCAGACCGACGCCTCCTTCCGCTACGAAAGAGGCGTGGACCCCGCTCTCGCCCCGTACGCGCTCCGCAGAGCCGCTCTGCTCATTCAGGAAGTCGCCGGCGGCGAAATCGTCGGCAGTATTCAGGAATCCTATCCCGAGAGCATCGGGCGCAAGCGCATAGAACTCGACTACGCCCGGATCCAGAACTTCATAGGCAAGAGCATAGGCGGGCAGACCATCGAGAACATCCTCACCTGGCTCGGCTACGAATTCATAGAGAAGAGGGAGGGAGGCGCGCTCGTGGCCGCTCCGTCCTATATGGTGGACGTGTATCGCGAGTGCGACGTGGTGGAGGAGATTCTCCGCATCTACGGATATAATAATGTGGACCTGCCGTCCAATATGCACATATCCGTGAACGCCACTCCGTCCCCGGAGCCTGAAGCGGTCCGCAACGCCATCTCCAACTTCCTCGCCGCGAACGGCTTCACCGAGATAATGAACAATTCCCTGACCAGGGGCGACTACTACCGCGACCTCGTGACCTTCCCGGCGCAGAAGTGCGTGAACATCGTGAACCCGCTCAGCCAGGATCTCAACGTTCTCAGGCAGAGCCTCATACCTGGAGGACTGGAGGTCGTGTCATATAATGCGAACCGTCAGATGAACTCCATTCTGGCCTTCGAGTACGGCTCGGTTTACTGCCGCCTCCCGGAGGTGGACGGAACCACTCTCGCCGGTTATGAGGAGCATCCTTGCTTTGCTCTATTCCTGAGCGGAACCCCGGACAAATCCTGGAGGGAGGAGCCGTGCAAGGGCGATTTCTTCCGCCTCAAGGGCTATCTGGAGCTTCTCCTGCGCCGCTACGGTGCGGACATAAACCAGTTCGTCCGCGGAGCCGCCCCGTCCGACATTTTCTCGGAGGGCGTCACTTACAGCCTGCCCGGACAGCAGCCTCGGCAGCTTGCGGTCATCGGAACCATCGCTCCGGAATTCGCCCGCCGCTTCGGCGTAAAGCAGCCTGTCTTCGCGGCCGAGATAAACTGGAACGCTCTTTTCGAGATAGTCAAGCGTGACAAGGTGACTTTCACCGAGTTGCCTAAATATCCGGAAGTGCGCCGCGACCTCGCTCTGCTTCTGGACGAGAGCGTGCAGTACGCGGATCTTCTTGCGAGCGCGAAACGCGCCGCGAAGAAGCTTCTCAAGAGCGTCACTCTCTTCGACGTCTATCGCGGAGACAAGATTCCTGCGGGGAAGAAGCAGTATGCGATGGGCTTCATCCTTCAGGATCAGGATCATACCCTCACAGATGCTGAGGTCGAGAAGACCGTTTCCAAGCTTCTGGCCACCTTCACCGGCGAATACGGCGCAGTCCTCAGATAATGAAAACTCCGGCGGTACATACCCTCGCATTGGCCGTGGCCATCTCCCTGCTGCTCTCGTGTCGGGGAGCGGACGAGAAGGTCATACCGCGCGGCAAGCTTTCGCGCATCTACGAGGAGCTGTATCTGGCGGACAGGTGGGCTGACTCGAAGTCTGAGTACCGTCTGCAGGTGGACACTACCGACTTCTATGAAAGCATTCTGGAATCCTACGGATACACGGCCGCAGACTACAGGGCCAGCGTGGAGTTCTATCTGAATGACCCTGAGCGTTTCAGCCGCATCCTCAAGAAGGCTGCCGCCAGGCTCAAGGCACGGAGCAAGGAGCTGGACAAGTCCGCGGACCGCATCCGGGAGATTCAGCAGATGCTCCAGCGGGCGAAAAGTCAGGCTCCGGAATTCGAAGCTCTGACGGATATGACTCTCGACAGCCTTATGAAGCTCGTCTCTCACGACTATACCTTCCACTTTGCGGGACGGATAGGGGAGAGCGGGAGCGACAGCGTCCGTGCAGTCTCTGCTGTACCGGAGAACGTCCCCCTGCGGAGAATCTCTCCCGCGCTGAAGGAAGCTCCCCTCTCTGAAGACGATACCATAAAAGTTCAAGATGCGGACCGTCTCGTCCGGTCCTATAAAAGATGATAAACTATGTACGATTTACTTGACAAATACTCTTATTCTCCCGATGTGGAGGATATGGGAAGGCGTCTGGACCTGCTGGCCGCAAATTCTGCGGGCCTGGTCTCCGACACTGTCCTCAAAGACTGTTTCAGTCTGATGGACATCACCTCTCTCCACAGCAGTGACACCGTGGAATCCATAACCAGACTTGTGCACAAGGTGAACTCGCTCGCAAGAGATTACCCTCAGTATCCGCTGCCGGCGTCCGTCTGCGTGTTCTCGAACTTCGCCTCGACCGTAGCCGCAAACCGCGAGAAGCTGCACGTGACGGCCGTCGCAGGCTGCTTCCCCGACTCCCAGAGCTTCCTCGAAGTCAAGATTCGCGAGTGCGAGCTGGCAGTCGAGAACGGAGCTGACGAGATAGACATCGTGCTGGCACTCAATGCTTTCCTCGCGCAGGACTACGAGACCGCCCGCCGCGAGATCCGTCAGATCCGCTCGGCCATAGACAAGGCGGCCGCGGCCAATGCCAGGACGGTCATCCTGAAAGTAATTCTGGAGACCGGAGTGCTGGTGACCCCGGAGGCCATAGCCCAGGCTTCTTTCCTCGCTATGGAAGAAGGAGCCGATTTCATCAAGACATCCACCGGGAAGGTCAGCGTGAATGCTACTCCTATGGCCTCTTACGTGATGTGCCGCTGCATAGGGAAATTCTACGAGAAGACCGGCCGCAAGGTGGGCTTCAAGGCGGCTGGAGGTATATCTTCGGCTTCTGACGCTGTGAGCTATTACGCCATAGTGGCGTCCGTCCTCGGCAAGGAGTGGATAAACCGGGACCTCTTCCGTTTCGGTGTGAGCCGCCTTGCTAACGCCCTTATGTCCGCCGTCGAGAAGAGGACTGTCACGGTATTCTGATTTTTCCGGAAAAATATCCGGCATTCCCCGGCGGGAATCCCCTTTAAAAACGCAGGAAACTGCGTTTTTTCTTTTTTTTCGCTCCCTCGTAGCGCCAATGATAACTTCCCCGTACCTTTGCAACGAGAAAAACTTGAAACTATGAGAAGATTTTTGTTGACACTTATGCTGGCTCTGCCGGCTGTCGCCTGTGACCCCACAGCGCGGATTCCTTCCCCTTCCACAGAAGACGATGACGGTGCGGACCGGGTTTCGCACGAGATGATAGTACTTGGCGACAAACTCGAAGACCCGTATTCCGTGAGCAATGTCGAGGCCGCCGTGCGTTCCCTCTATCCGGACAAGGCGGGCCGCACGGACATCCAGGCTACGGATATCTATGTCCGCTTCCTTCCCCGGGACGAGGACCAGTATGATGCTCTGGTGGATGCCGGACTCGTGCTGATGGACCATCCTCTCGATTACGAGATAGTCCGGGACGGAGACTACTACCACGACCCGTCCCTGTCCGAGGGCGAGATAACCTGGCAATACGCTGTCGTCTCTCCCGACTTCGAATTCCCGGAAGGGATAGTTCACGAGGTGCTTGATAAATGCTATATCGCTGAAAATGATAAGACTACCCGCTCAGATGACATAGACTGGACTCTCGTGGAACAGGAGGCCTACCGTCTCACCGGCAATTCGGACCTCTACCTGCCTCCGCTCAGGGGCGAAAGCTCCAAGCCCAAGGGGAGGATAACCATAAGCGACCCCGACTTCGGCGGCGGAGAACCTGTGGGCGTGGCGGGAGTCCGCGTGTCCTGCAACTCTTTCGTGAAGTTCACCCACACCTATACCGACGAGGACGGTTATTACCAGATAAACAAGTCCTACAGCAGCAAGATACGTTACCGTCTGGTTTTCAAGAACTCTCTGGGTTTCGCCATAGGCTTCAACCTCCTGCTGGTTCCGGCCTCCACCTCCACTATGGGCAAGAACGGTCCCGAAGGCGTGGACCTGAACATCACCTCCGAGTCGGAGCGCAAGCTCTTCTGCAGGGCTGTGGTGAACAATGCCGCGTACGAATACATAACCGGATGCTCCGCGGAAGGTATGACCATCAAGGCTCCGCCTGTAAACACCCGCTTCTGGCTGTTCCAGGACATCGAGAACAGCAGCGCCCCTATGCTGCAGCAGGGCGCGTTCATCTCCGACGGAGCGGTGGGCTCTCTTCTGAGCCGGTATCTGGGGGTCTATAAGGAGCTTCTTAAAGTCTTCCTCCCGGACATCACTCTGGGCCTCAAGGGGGTCGAGGATTACCGCTCCATCTTCGCGAGCACCTGCCACGAACTGGCCCACGCCAGTCATTTCACCCAGGTGGGGAAAAACTGGTGGGACAAATTCATCGCCTACATCCTGTCTTCCTACATCTCCTCGGAGAAGACCTACGGCAGCGGTGACGGCGACAATGCCGGCTACTGTGAAGTCGGGGAGATGTGGGGCTACTATATGGAGAATATGATGTTCAGGGACAGATACGGGGATGAGTCATATGCCCGCGGGACCGGTTACTGGTTCTTTCCGCAGATTCTTATGTATCTGGATGACAGGGGGATGAACCGTGCGATGATTTTCAAGGCCCTTACCAAGGAAGTGAAAGACCGCGACACCTTCGAGGAAAAGCTCCGAAGTCTCTATCCGGAATACGACTCCATCATCGAGGAAGCCTTCGGCCGTTATCAGAGACAGTGACACACCATACGTAACATCATTCATAAGTGATTCCTAAAAAATAACTTGGTGTTTTTG
>CAVKLO010000163.1:0-4678 GCA_963656985.1 Bulleidia sp.
GCCATCCACTATTTCCAGCACAACGGCGTATATTTCGCTCCGGGCAAGGCTGTGAATGCGGGCGGTGTGGCCACATCCGGTCTTGAAATGACCCAGAACGCCTCCCATATCAGCTGGAGCGGCAAGGAAGTGGACGAGAAGCTTCATTTCATTATGAACTCCATCCACGAGGCCTGCGTGAAGTACGGCACACAGCCTGACGGGCACATCGACTACGTAAAGGGCGCGAACATCGCCGGCTTTATGAAAGTCGCCACGGCTATGCTTGAGCAGGGCATCATATAGTCCGCTTCAGGACAGGATTAAGGACGGCCCCATCTGCGGGGCCGTCCTTTTTTTTACGAAGAAGGCGGCCCGCAGTGCGGGCCGCCCTTTTTCTATGCGTCAGCGGATCAGCTGTTCTTCACGCAGCGGACTGCGGCGGCGATGCGGTGGCTGAGCCTGGAGCCGCTTACCTTGCCCGTAGAGGCCATAGGCATAAGGCCGAGGAACTGGTAGGTCGTGATGTTGCCTTCCTTGTCCTTGCTTGGTCCCGTATATGTGGAGCCGCAGTAGAAGCCGGAGCTTACCTTGCCCGGATAGGGTTTAAGATATCCCATTATCGTGCCCTGCGTCGAGCTCATATTCGGGATGGATATCATACCGACAGGTCCGAAATTGAAATCGTCTGCGTTCAGCAGTGCCAGTGAGCCGGAGTCGAGAGCGCTGTCATAATACGGAGCGTCCACATTCGTGGTATAAGGGGTCACCGCTCTACCCACCAGCCCCAGAATGTCACCGGCCGTAGGGATGTGCCAGCCGCTCGGGCAGATGCCCTGCACGCCTTCCAGAGATGCGGCCGTCGCCTCGTCCTGAATGTCGCCGACCTTGAGGCCGAGAGCCACTTCCGACTGGTAGAGATAGCCGTTCTCCTTGATGATGACAGGGTTCTCGCAGAACACGAGGCCATCTTCCGCAAAGTTCAGGGTGAGAGGATAGTAAACGCCCGCAGTGACGTTGTTCAAGTCATCGCAAGGGGTGTAGCCCTCAGGAAGATAGCAGAGGTTCTCTGTCATCCAGACCTTGCCGTCCTTCATCTTTCTGATGGAATACTCTGCTCCGCCATACTTGAGCGTGCTTTCCCTTTCCATAAGGATGAAGCCGGAATTGACTGCGGAGAAATTATCCTCGAAGCCTACGCATACGGCGATGTTTTCCGGCTCGTTCTTAAGGTTGATTTCCCTGAAATATACCATACCGTCCTCGACGTTGAATTCGACTTTGCAAGGAGGCGTGTCTTCATCTTCACCTTCATCTTCGGCACGCGTCTTTACCGCAGTGGCGTTCAAGACCACGAGCAGTTCCTGCTTGTCGTAGGCCGCCTTGAGGCCGGCGACCGCAGTCTCGGGATATACGTGGAAAAACAGCTCCGCCATACCGTCCCTGCTGATGGTGCCCTTGCCGTCGGAGTATCTCGGGATGAAGACGAGGGACTTCACCGCACCTACAGGGGAGTAGAGTGGGAAGGTGAAGGTGGTCCCGTCGGAGAGGATGATGTAGGCGCAGCCGTTCTCCTTGGTGATGCTTCCGATGAGAGTGTCGCCGTCCTTGCCGTTCTCACCGTCAACGCCGTCCTTGCCGTCCTTGCCGTCTTTACCATCCTTTCCGTCGGCTCCGTCCTTGCCGTTCTTGCCGTTGGTGATCGTGAAATAGCTGCCGTCCGAGAAGCTCACCTTGCTTCCGTTCTCCACCTCGGTGATGCCGGTTACGGTCACTTTGGCGTCGACCGCCGCCTGAAGTTTCTTGATGGCGTCCTGAAGCTCCTTGACGTCAGTCTCGAGCTGATCCACGCGGTCGTTGAGGTCTGAACAGCCCGCAAGCCCCAGCATAAGGAGCGCGGATGCTGCAAAAGTCAGTAATTTTTTCATATTCCTGTGTGTATTAAATGATGAGATTATTCCGCTTCATATCCCAGAGCCACGACGCAGAGCACGCTGAAGCGCTCCTTGATGCCGAGCAGATTCCTGAGGTAATCCTCCGCCGTGCCTTTCGCGGGGTCACTCTTGTCGCGCAGCCGCCCGCGCACCTGGACCCAGCAGCTTCCCAGGCCGCAGTCTGTGGCTGCAAGCTGGATGAAGGTGGCCGAGATGGAAGAATTCTCCACCCACATATCCGTCTCGGAGCTGTCGCCCAGAACCACGATGGCGGCCGGGGCGTCCTTCACGAAGGCTGAACCTGCAGTCCGCATCTCGGAGATGGCCCGCAGCGTGTCCCTGTCCTCTATCACGAGGAAAGCCGAGCTCCTGCAGTTCTTCGAGGAAGGAGCGGTATCCGCCGCCGCGATGATCCTATCGAGCGCTTCGCGCTCCACAGGCGCCGCCGTGAACGACCTGACGCTGTGTCTTTTTTCTATGACTTCTGAAAATTCCATATTTTATCTATATTTGTCTCCGCCTTTCGGAGGAAAGCCCCCGGGGCCGGAGGAAGGTTTCTCCGAAACGCAAATATAGTAAGTTGTTTTGGATTAAGAATGTTTCTTAAGCCGAAATACCCATTCTTAGGTAGTATGAGAAGAAGGTTGTTTTATATCATCGCGGCCGCAGGAATGCTGCTGGGCAGCAGCGCCGCGCACGCCGACGAGGGGATGTGGATGGTGAATCTCATCTCCAAGGCTCTTGAGACGAAGATGCGGGAAAAAGGCCTGCAGCTCTCCGCGGACGAAATATATGATGAGGGCTCCCTCGGACTGACCGGCGCGGTGGTGTCCCTGGACTTCGGCTGCACGGGCAGCATAATCTCCGGCGAGGGCCTGCTCATCACGAACCACCACTGCGCGTATTCCGACGTCTACAGGCTCAGCACAGACTCGAGGAACTACCTCGAAGACGGCTTCTGGGCATTCGAGTCGAAGGACGAGATTCCCATCGAAGGCAAGAGCGTCTATCTGCTCAGGAAAGTGATCGACGTGACCGACGAGGTGAACGCCGCCTATGCAGAAGCCTCCGCGCAAGGACGGCCTGCGGGCTTCCGGAAGCTGTCCTATCAGCTGGAGAAGAAATACGCCGCCGAGACCGGCTACGAGGCTTCCCTTTCCTCGATGTGGGCCGGGAGCAAGTATTATATGGCACTCTACACCGTCTATCGGGACATACGTCTGGTCGCCGCTCCCCCTGTGAGCATCGCCGCCTTCGGAGGAGACACGGACAACTGGGAATGGCCTCAGCAGAAGTGCGATTTCGCTCTGTACAGAATCTACACGGCTCCTGACGGCTCCCCCGCGGAGTACAGCGCCGGCAATGTGCCGCTCCGGCCCGAGCGCAGGCTCACCATCTCGACCGGAGGCTGGAGCGACGGCGACTTCGCGATGGTCATCGGATTTCCGGGAAGGACTGACCGCTACGCCTCCTCCGCGAAGATAAGCTACGAAGAGAATGTAAGTTATCCCATCACGAACGAGGTGCGCTCCGCCCAGATGAAGATCATTTCCGAGGCTATGGACGCCGACCCCGCCGTGCGGCTGAAATACTCCGACTATTACTTCACTCTGAGCAACATCCAGGAGAACAATGAAGGTATGGTGCAGTGCCTTAAGCGTTTCGATGTAGCCGCGCAGCGCCGCTCTCGCGAGACGCAGCTTCAGGAGTGGATTCTCGCGGACAGCTCCCGCAGCTCTCAGTGGGGAGGACTTCTGAAGGAATTGGACAGCGTTTACGCTGCCATCGGGAATGCTGACCGCAGCAGAATCTGGTATCGGGAGACGATAGTGCGCGGCACGCAGCTCGCGGTGGTCGCGACGCGCCTGAACTCCGCGCGGGGGCATCTGACGAATGCCCGCTCCGTGGAAAATATGAAGCGCAGCGACGCGAGGACTTACGCGGCCCTGGACTTGAACGTCGAGAAGAAACTCTTCCGCTACAGCGTGGAGGCTTTCTACCGCGAAGTGGACGGAGGCTTCCGGGGAGAGTTCCAGAAGAGTCTTTACGAGAGCTACGGCGGTGACTGCAAGGCTATCGCGGACGCTCTCTGGGAGAGCAGCTGGATGACGGACGAGAAGAGGGTGAGCGAGTTTCTCACGAGCGACGGAGCACAGATGGAGAAGTTCTGCGATGATTCGCTCTTCCGCTTCCTGCAGGAAGTGAAGATTAATGACTTCAACAGGCGGATTGACTGCTTCCGGAAAGGCGGCAGCCCTACGGAACTTGGCAGACAGTACACCAGAGCCTTATATGAGATGCGAAGGGACCTCGGCATCGAGCAGTATCCGGACGCGAATTCCACTATGCGCCTGAGCTACGGCACGATAGGAGGATACGAGCCTTACGACGGGGTCTATTGTCTGTCGCATTCGACCTCCGACGGCATACTCGAGAAATACGATCCGCAGAAATACGAATACAGCCTCAAGCCGGAGTGGAAGTCCCTTCTGGAGACGAAGGGGCGCGGGATGACAGTGAATTTTCTGACGGACAATGATATAACCGGAGGCAATTCCGGCTCTCCGCTTCTCAATGCCCGGGGCGAACTCATCGGTCTGGCCTTCGACGGGAACAAGGAGTCCCTCGCGAGCGACGTGGACTGCACTCCGGGGTACAACCATTGCGTGAACGTGGATATCCGCTATGTGCTCTGGACTCTGCGGCATTATGCGAAGATGGACAGGATACTTGAAGAAATAGGGCAGTTATGAGACTGGCGGCAA
>CAVKLO010000164.1:0-4666 GCA_963656985.1 Bulleidia sp.
TTCTACGAAACTTACAGTTCCGCAAGTTTCACCGGGTTGGTAAAGCAGCTGAGCCCGGAGGGTATAAAGAAAGCAGGGTGGTATGCCCTGCTATTCTCTTGCCGGGATGGTGCATCGAGGTGACGGAAATTCCGGGAAATCCGTCATCTCGATGTACTTAGGTACACCGAGTTGACGACCTGAAACGTTATCCCGTCATCTCGATGCACCGGCGTGGCCGATGGCCGACTAACTGGCGTCCCGACGGTCAGGTCAGTCAATTCTTCACCTTAGAGAGAAAGAGCGTCCGTCCCCGGCGGCGGCCGGCCAATTAATACTTCACCTTAGAGAGAAAGAGCGGATGGCCGGGGACAGACTCGCCGGCGGCGCAGCGGCTGCCGCCGGAAAGGAGGAGGGTGAAGTCCTCTATGCTACGTTTGCCCCGGCCCACTTCGAGGAGGGAACCCACTACGGCCCGGACCATATTGCGCAGAAAACGGTCGGCGCTTATGCGGAAGTACCAGTAGTCTTGCCCGGGGAAAACAATGCAGGGGCTGCAGCCGGAAGCGGCAGGACGAGGCCGTGAGAAACTGTCGGGATCCGCCGGGGACGGCCGGGAAAAACTGTCCGAAGCGGCCGGAAGAGGCCGGGGGGAACAGGCAGGATTGGCCGGGGACGGCCGGAAGGAATCTGCCTCCGGCTGCCCGGGAAGCGGAGCCGGAGCACCCATAACCGCGATGTGCGAGGGAGTATAAGGCTTCCAGAATGCTTCCTCGACGGTGCAGATGCTGCTTTTCGTGTCGCTGCCTACTTTCCGGAAGCAGGAGAAGTCGTGCGTGCCCGTGAGCTTGGCGGCCGCGCGGTTCATCGCGTCGAAGTCCAGCGGAAAAGTGCAGAGCAGCGAGTATCTTTCCGTGAACGGATCCTTATGCGTATGCAGAAAATATGTATATTCGCGCCTCACTGCGCTGAAGCGTGCGTGATACTCCGCCCCGTGCGCATCAGGCAGCTGACCGTCCACGGCCTGGATGCGGTGCACGGCGATTTCACGGGGGAGGATGGCATTTAATTTGTAGCGAATCTGCGCCGTGTCCAGAGGCCCCTCGAAGTCGAAATGGGCGGCGTATCCGCAGGCATTGACACCCGTATCGGTCCTTCCGGCACCGGTCACGCGGATGCGGCATCTCAGCAGTGCCGACAGTGCTTTCTCGATGCTGTCCTGGACGGTATGTGCATCGGGCTGGCTCTGCCAGCCGCAGAAGCCGCTCCCGTCGTAGGAAAGTGAAATGAAATAACGCATAGGCGCAAAATTAGAAAAATAAATATGGAAAATGTAAACATCAAGGAACTCAACGACCGCATTCAGCAAGAAAGTGCGTTCGTGGACCTCCTGTCTATGGAAATGGGTAAGGTCATTGTGGGTCAGAAAGCTCTTGTGGAGAACCTTCTCATCGGACTTCTCGCTAACGGACACATCCTTCTCGAAGGTATGCCAGGACTGGCGAAAACATTAGCCATCAATACCTTGTCTCAGGCGGTCAATGCCCGCTTCAGCCGTATCCAGTTCACTCCCGACCTCCTGCCGGCCGATGTGATAGGTACGCTCATATACTCGCAGAAGAACGAGGCCTTCGAAGTTCACAAAGGCCCCGTTTTCGCGAACTTCGTCCTCGCGGACGAAATTAACCGTTCCCCGGCGAAGGTACAGTCCGCCCTGCTCGAAGCTATGCAGGAGCGGCAGGTGACTATCGGCGACCGGACTTTCCCTCTGCCGGACCCGTTCCTCGTGATGGCCACGCAGAACCCTGTCGAGCAGGAAGGCACCTATCCTCTTCCTGAGGCCCAGGTGGACCGTTTTATGCTGAAGGTCGTGGTGAGCTATCCTAAAAAGGAAGAGGAACGCCTCATCGTGAGGATGAATAACAGCGGCGCCTTCCCGAAAGCCTCCCCGGTAGTGAGCCCGGAGGATATTATCCGCGCCCGCGGGGTCGTGCGCGAAGTTTATATGGACGAAAAGATAGAGCGCTACATCGTGGACATAGTTTACGCGACCCGTACCCCGGAGGACTACGGCCTCGCTTCTCTTAAGGACCTCATCTCCTACGGCGCGTCCCCTCGTGCCAGCATCTCCCTGAGTATGGCGGCGAAGGCCTACGCGTTCATCAAGCGGCGCGGCTACGTGATTCCGGAGGATGTGCGCGCCGTCTGCAACGAAGTGATGCGCCACCGCATCGGACTCAGCTACGAAGCCGAAGCTGAGAATGTCAGGGCCGAGGAAATCATCTCCAAGGTCGTAAACGCCGTAAATGTCCCGTAGCGGAGGCTGCGGGAGCGATTACCGGAAAGTCCGCGTAAGAATTAATCAATACAGCTTCTTGTGGAAAGCACTGATGCGAAAGACCTTCTGAAGAAGGTCAGACAGATAGAAATAAAGACCAAGGCTCTCAGCCACCAGATTTTCGCCGGCGAGTACCATTCGGCCTTCAAGGGCCGCGGAATGGCGTTCAGCGAAGTCCGCGAGTACCGCTACGGAGACGATGTGCGCAATATGGACTGGAATGTCACCGCCCGTCTGAGAGCGCCGTACGTGAAGGTATTCGAAGAGGAGCGCGAACTCACCGTCGTGCTGCTCATAGACGTGAGCCGTTCCGGACTCTTCGGTACGGTCTCCGGAACCAAGCGCGGACTCATCACCGAGATAGCGGCCGTGCTGTCTTTCTCGGCCATCCTGAACAACGACAAAGTCGGAGCTCTCTTCTTCTCCGACCGCGTGGAGGAGTTCATTCCCCCGAAGAAGGGCCGCAGCCACCTTCTGCGCATCATCCGCGAACTCATAGAACTCAAGCCTACCTCGGACGGGACCGACATCGGCGCGGCCCTGAGGTTTCTGGCGAACGCTATGAAGAAGAAGTGCACCGCGTTCCTGCTGAGCGATATGCTCGATGCCGGTCCCGGCTGCAGTCCGCGTTACGAGGAGGCGCTCAAGGTCGCTTCCTCCCGCCACGACCTCTCGGTGATCAAGGTTTACGACCCGCGCGAACAGAGCATCCCGAATGTCGGCCTGGTGCACGTGAAAGATTCCGAGTCGGGCAAGTCAGCCTGGGTGAACACAGCCTCCCGCAAGACTCGCGAGAGCTACGCCGAGTGGTTCGCGGCCATTTCCGCCGCCGAGACGGGACTCTTCCGCAAATACAAGATAGACAGCGTGGACATCGCCACTTCCGATGACTATGTCAAGCGCCTGATGATGTTTTTCAAGACAAAATGAAAGCTGCAATAAGACATACCGCGACCGCTCTCGCCGCCTGCGCGCTTCTTCTCGGCCTTACGGCCAATTCCGGCCTCCACCCGGTGATGGGTTCCTTCGTCGAGCAGCTGCAGAAGCGTGACTCCATCCTCATAGCGGACCATCTCCGCTACGGCTTCAGCCTGCAGGATGTGGAGGAGGGCACGCGCATAGCTCTGCCCGACTGGTCCTCAGCCCTGAAGGACACTCTGACGATGGTGGAGAACTGGAAACTCGACACTCTGAAAGCGAAGGGACGCGAGAGTTCCCGCAAATACGACATCCGGGGCTATATGATACTCGCCCCTTTCGAGGCCGGAGAATATCATCTCCCGCAGATAGCTCTCGAACGCACTGCGCCCGGAGGAGCGGTGGACACCCTGCTTTTCGACGCTCAGACCGTGACTGTCACCACACTGCCGGTGGATACGGCCACATTCGTGATTCACGACATCAAGGGACAGATACGCTATCCGCTGACATTCCGGGAGCTGGTTCCCTACATCCTGGGCTTCCTGCTGCTGGCCGGCATCGTGGCCGGGCTCACGCTCCTGATACTGCGCCGCCGCAGAAACAGACTCGCGCAGACACGAGGCGAACCCGCCTACATCGTGGCGCTCCGCGCTCTGGACAAGTTCAGAGGCGACAAATACTGGGCTCCCGATAAGCAGAAGTCATACTATTCGGGCCTGACCGACACCCTGCGCCAATACATCGCGGCAACCTTCGGGATAGACGCCCGAGAGATGACCACCGCCGAGATTTTCGCGGCTCTCAAAGGCAGGGAGCACATCAGCTCCGACATTTATGACGAAACCCGCTCGCTCTTCGAGCTCGCGGATTTCGTCAAATTCGCCAAGCACACGGCGGACGAGCAGGAGAACGCCCGGGCCCTGCCTGCGGCCGTGCGCTTCGTCACCTCCACATATCAGTCCATAATGGACGAGGAAGCCGCTTCGGCGGAGAAACAGAAAGCTGAAAAGGAGGCCTGAAATGTTTTTCGAATACCCCAAACTTCTCTGGCTTCTCGTCCTGCCGCTGCTGCTGATTCTTAACTATATAAGAATCGAACTCACCGACCGCAGGCCCCACCTGCGCGTCCCGGTGATCGAGCAGTGGCGCAGCGGTGGCCGCACCCCTCTCGCGGTGCTTCGGCACCTGCCGTTCATCCTCAGGATAGCGGCTCTGTCGCTCATCATAGTGGCTCTCGCACGTCCGCGTTCTTCCACTCAGACGGACAAGATAGAGTCGGAAGGCATAGACATAGTACTCACTATGGACGTGTCCACCAGTATGCTTGCCCGGGACTTCAATCCGGACCGCATAAGCGCCGCCAAAGACATCGCCATCGAATTCATCTCCCAGAGGCCTTCAGACCGCATCGGCATCGTGGTGTTCGCC
>CAVKLO010000165.1:0-3925 GCA_963656985.1 Bulleidia sp.
GTTCATACGCGGAGCGCACAGGTCCGTGCCTATGGAGACTCTGGTCAAGGAAGCCTCCTCGCTGGCTGCGGACGGGGTCAAGGAACTGATACTCATAGCCCAGGACAGCACCTATTACGGTCTGGACCTCTATCGCGAGAGGGCTCTCGCGAAGCTGCTCGCGCGGCTTTCCGAAATAGAAGGCATAGAGTGGCTGAGGGTGCATTATTCCTATCCTCAGGATTTCCCCGAAGATGTACTGGAACTGATGGCCGCTAATCCGAAGATCTGCCCTTATATGGACATACCCCTCCAGCACATTTCCGACAGGGTGCTTTCGATGATGCACAGGCACATAGACGGCGCGGCGACCCGCGCTCTCGTCAGAAAGTTCAGGGAGAAAGTCCCGGGGATAGTGCTGCGCACCACTATGATAGTGGGGCATCCGGGCGAGAGCGAAGAGGATTTCCGGGAGCTTCTGGATTTCGTCTCCCGGGCGAAGTTCGAGCGTCTGGGCGCGTTCAAATATTCGGAGGAGGAGGGGACTTTCGGTGCTGAGAACTACTCCGACGATATTCCAGACAGTGTCAAGCAGAGCCGTCTGGATGAGCTTATGGCCGTCCAGAAGGACATTTCTCTCGAATTCAACCGTTCGCGGGTCGGCACGCTGGAGCGGGTCCTCATAGATGCCGAGAGCGATGGAATCTTCGTCTGCCGCAGCCGCTATGAAAGCCCTGAAGTGGATGGCGAGATTCTTGTAAAGAAATTCTCCGGTGCAGCCCCGGGCGACTTCATCACCGTGCGCATAAGCGGCGCGGACGAGTACGACCTCATCGCGGAGCCGGTGGAAAAAAGTTGTTGAGATATGAAAAGAATTGTACTTGTGGCCGCTGTGGCGGCGCTTTCGCTCGCCGCCGTCTCCTGCGGACCTTCCGCTTACACGATGAGGATGGATACCCGCTATCCTTCCGCTTCGGGCATAGACTTCGCGGGCAAGAGCATCTCCGTGGTCTTCCTCGATAACGGCAGGGATTCCCTCTTCAACTGCACGGTCGCCGACCTCCTGGCTTCGAAGATGGAGGAGGACTATTTCGGCGGCGAGCCGGAGATAGGCATATACAGGCTTCCCGAGAGCAGCGGAAGCGATTATTCCTCGCGCGACACGATCTCTTCTCTGATTATGGAACTCGATACGGACGTGGTCATCCTGCTGGACAGCCCCCTGTATCGGGAGTCCTCTGATGCGGAGAGCGCGGTCGTGGTGTGCAGGGCATATGCTTACGACTCTATGGGAGCCGACAGCGTGAAAGTGGTCCGGGGCAGACTCCTTTCATCGGAGACGGATGCCGAGGGGGCCTCGGCTGTTGCGGATGCACTCGGAGAGTATTATTCCGGAAACTGGCGGACGGAATCCTTCACGCTTCTGTATTATTACCCGGGCAGCAGGTGGACGGATGCGCTGGAGTATGCCGAGAAGATGCAATGGGACAAGGCCATCGAAAAGTGGCTGAAACTGACCGAAACGGACAACAATATTATCCGCTCTTGCGCGGAGTACAACATAGCCCTGGGCTGTCTCGTCTCAGGTCAGCCGGAGCTGGCTCTGGAGTGGCTGGACCTCTCGGACAAGGACGGCAAGGTGAATCTGTCTTCCGGGCTGCGCACCCGCATACTTCAACGTCTTGGCAAATGAAATACAAGGCTGCGTTTTTCGATATAGACGGGACCCTGGTGAGCTTCCACACCCACAGGGTCCCTGTTTCCGCTCTGGAGGCCATCGGCAGGGCCGGGGCGGAAGGAATGAGGATATTCATCTCCACAGGAAGGCCCTATGCCGATATGGAGCCTGTCGAGGCGGTTCCCTACGACGGGGCGGTGGCCCTGAACGGGGCGGACTGCCGCTGGCGGGACGGCCGTGTGGTGGAAAAGCATCTGATAGACTACAGGGATTTCCGCATCATCTATGAGGCGGGCCTCGAAATGGATTTCGCCGTGGGGCTGGAACTCGACGGGGGGATCTTCGTGAGCAGGCTGACTCCGCCCGTGCTGGAGCTGGCGGAAGCCATAGCGCATCCGGTGCCGACGGTATGCGACATAGACGCGCTCTTCCGCGAGAAGGGCTGCGGGCAGCTCTGCGTTTATTTCACTTCTGAAATCGAGGAGAAGGTGATGTCCCGAGTGCCCGCGCTGGTGGCTTCGCGCTGGCATCCCTGCTTCGCGGATGTGGACCCGGCCGGGGTGAGCAAGGCGAGCGGCATCGCGGCTTTCGCCCGCGAGATGGGCATCCCGATGTCCGAGACCGTGTCTTTCGGGGACGGCGGGAACGATGTCCCTATGCTTGAGGCCACCGGACTGGGCGTGGCTATGGGCAACGCCGCTCCTTCCGTGAAGGCCCGCGCCGGCTATGTCACCTCCTCCGTCGACGAGGACGGCGTCGCCCGCGCTCTGGATTACATCCTCAGCCTGTAGCGGGAGCTGATAAACGCATCTCTATACTCTCAACCTGTAGCGGGCGCTCCCGAAATTCCTATACCACAGGGGAGGCTGCTCTAAAGCCGGAGTCAGGGCCTCGCCGTCGGAGGGAATTCCTTTGCAAGAATCGCCAAGGGGAATTACCTTACTGGAGCCGTCCCCCGGAAGGGTCTTGCGTGAGCCGACCGCGCTGCGCCGCCAGCTGAGCGGGTCGATGCGGAAGAGTACGGGGGCGCGCAGTCCCTCGAACTCGAAGCCGAGAGCGCGGTATGCGCCCCCGTCCGACCATTCGAGGTCGGCGTAAGTCATAACATCGTCCGGAGCGGCATCA
This sequence comes from Bulleidia sp., assembly GCA_963656985.1. Taxonomy (GTDB): domain Bacteria; phylum Bacteroidota; class Bacteroidia; order Bacteroidales; family UBA932; genus Cryptobacteroides. Next base: position 2,783 of record CAVKLO010000165.1, read on the forward strand.
TTCAGCAGTCCGCCGAGCAATTTCCCCATCCCGCCCGCCACGCGGACACCCGGAAGAGAAGCGTAACGTATCCATTGGCAGGAGCGGGAGCGAGTGCCGTCCAGATCCAGATTCCGGAGATTCGAAAACACGGCGACTGCGACGAGCGTGCCGCACTCCAGCGTCACCGGGGGAGCGTCGCCGCAGCTCTTCTCGCCCGTCAGACGCTTGAGGAAGAGGCCGTAACGGTAGCGGCAGAGCGCATCTGCGTAGTCGTGCGACTCCGTCAGAAAAGCCGCCGCCGCGAGCTTGTCTATCCGCCGGAGCTCGCAGTTGCGGGCGTACACCCGGGTGAAGACCCCCGAGTGCGCCAGTATGCGCAGACGAGTCTGCTCCGGCCTGCTCCGCCAGCGGTCTTCCACCACGAAGCTTGTCTTCCCCACAAGCCCCTGAAGCTCAGCTTGCTGCCTCTGAGCCTCTTCCGCGTTCGCGGCATAGACCGGAACCGGCGTGAAGCACCCTTCGGCTATGCCGTGCTCACTGAGAAAAGTCCGGAATTCTTCTGTGAAACCCATAGACAACCCTCTCATCATCACTTGGAGACAGGCTCCGTAACGAACAATAGTCGCGTTGACCCAGCTGCTGCTCCTTCTCCTCCTCCGAAATCCACGCCCGCGACTCCTTTCCATCCCTCCGCTGGCGCTCCTTCCACGCCTGCGAAATCCACGTTCGCGGCGAAGATGTGCACGTTCCCGCCGGAGCTGCACTTCATCTTCTGCCTCAGGGCCTCGCTGCTCAGCGGCAGGTTCCGCGCACTCACTTCGCAGCGCGGGAATTCCCGTCCCAGGGCTGCCGCTGCGGCTCCGCTGAACTTCGCTATGCGTATGATTCTGAATAGTTTGCCTATCCTGCGCAGTTCTTCGGGGACTTCTCCCGGGACTGCCGCATACAGATGTGTGGACCTGCCCAGCTTGACCAGAGGAAAGCGCGAGCACGGCAGCTTGAAGCAGCCCGACTTGCTCACCGCCGCCGAAGGCTCGAAAAGCAGCATATCTTCGCGAAGATCGGACAGCCGTGCGAAGAGTTTCAGCGGCGCTTCCGCCTCCTCCTGCGGAGTGAAACTCAGCACAGGCTCGAAAGCCTTCCCGGCAGCACCGGACCCCG
>CAVKLO010000165.1:3969-4626 GCA_963656985.1 Bulleidia sp.
CTCGCAAATGACTCTCCCGCAGCATCGAAGCCCGGAGTCCGCCCATCCCGCGAGGCGGCATTAAGCTCTCCCGACACGAAAATCCTCACCCCTCCGTTCCAGCCGCGCCGCAGCCACAGCAGCAGTTCCTTGCATTCTCCGCCCGCGCCGATGCAGTGCACCTCCATAACCTCCGGCCCGAGCTCCCTGCGCAGCTGCGAAATGTCCGCCATCGGCGAGAGCTTCAGCAGCAGATCCCCGCAGGCGTCGAGCAGCTCGTCCTTGAGCGGGAGCACGTCCGGCATACAGTCCGCGAGACGGAAGAGCTTCCTCCCCGAATCCGAGCGGCGCGCGGGGTCCAGATATATAAGTTCCGGCCGGCACCCGGCCAATGCTTCCCCGACTCCGCCCCGGCGCAGTTCGCAGCTGCGCACCACCACATTGTGCACGCCCAGGGCCTCGAAATTATGCTCGACGGCCGAGGCAAGTTCAGGATTCATTTCGTTGTAAAGGACGGAGCGGCAGATCTTGGAAAAAGCGAGACAATCCGCACCGAGTCCCCCCGTAAGGTCGGCGATGCGCTCCGGAGCGAGATTGCGCAGTGCCAGAGCGGCCTTGTACCGTGCGGTGACGCCGGAACTGCACTGCTCTATGTTGAGGCGGGATGGAATCTGCAGG
>CAVKLO010000166.1:0-4608 GCA_963656985.1 Bulleidia sp.
GATCTATCTCATCCTCTGGATAGCCGTGCCGAAGGCCGTCACGCCCGCCCAGAAATGCGAAATGAACGGCGAGGCGGTGACCGCCGGGAATATGGCGAAATACTCTTCAAGCTCCAAATAATCCGCGCCTATGGAATACAATGTGGAAAACGTCCGTTCCCAGATGAGGAAAGGAGTGCTGGAATACTGCATTCTCAGCATATTGAACCGCAAGGAAGCCTACGCTTCCTCCATCATAGAGGAGCTCAAGGCTGCGAATATGATAGTGGTGGAAGGCACGCTCTATCCCCTGCTCATACGGCAGAAGAACCAGGGCCTGCTCTCCTACCGCTGGGAGGAATCCACCCAGGGACCTCCGCGCAAATACTATGTCATCACTGACAGGGGCCGCGCCCAGCTCGCCGAGATGGACGCCGCCTGGAATGAACTCACGGAAAGCATCCGGACCCTCAGACAGATCTCTCCGGAGACGGAACAAATGTAATGCAAGCAGTTATGAAAAAAGTAGAAAACGTCAGCATTGGCGGATACGCCTATTCTATGGACGCCGCAGCGGCGCAGAGCGCAAGGGAGTATCTTGACGAGATCGCGGTGCACTACGCCGGCGAGAGCGGAGAGGTGCTCGAAGGTATCGAAGAACGTATGGCGGAGCTTCTGAGCGAGCGCGCCGGAGCATCGGGGGTCATCTCCCCGGCCGATGTAGAAGCCGTCATAGCCGTTCTCGGCCGTCCGGAGGCCATAGACAGCGACAGTCCGGAACCGCCGGCGCGGGAAAAGAAGAAAAGACTCTATCGCGACCTGGAGAACAGGAAGATTCTCGGCGTATGCAGCGGCATAGCCAAATATCTGGACATACAGATTCCTTTCGTGCGTCTGGTATTTATGCTTCTGTTCATCCCCGCCTATTTCATCGGGCAAGCCCATTATCACGAATTTTTCGGACTGCCGGTGACGCTGTATGTTCCGGCCCTCTATCTGCTCCTCGCTCTCTGCATCCCGGCAGCCAAGACCGTCCGTCAGAAATGGGAGTCGAAGGGTGAGGACGGCAGTCTGGAAGAGATAAGGCGGTCGGTATCGCAGGCCGCCGACGGTCTGGGGAAGAGGGCCGGACGCATCGCCAGGTCCGAATCCTGGGGCGGAATCGCCCGGGTGCTTCAGGCGTGCGTGGGCATAATCCTTTTCATCACGGGGTTTTCGGGGCTGTTCGCAGGCGGGCTTTTTATGTTCGGCCATCAGATCTTCGGCTACGACAGCATCTTCGCGCTTATCGTGGAGCAGTTCGCCTCACAGTACTGGCTTGCCGTGATTCTGGAATATCTCTGGATAAAAGTCCTCGCCACGGTGGTCTATAGCCTGCCGTTCATCGGTATGCTCTACGCTGGCATTATGATGACCTTCGACCTTCGCTCGCCGAAATGGCGTCCGGGGCTGATAATCTTCGTACTCTGGCTGCTCAGCGTCACGGCGCTTGTGATACTGCTCGCCGTCGCGTCGGCTTCGTGGTATCAGATGCCGATAGATTTATAGTCTTTCGCGGTCTTTCCGTATCTTTGCGGTCATATGATAATGCTGCAGTATCAAGCCGGATATGGATATGACAATCATACATACCCCTTTCGGGAAAGTCATCGGACGTAATGAAAAAGGCGTAAGGATATTCAGGGGGCTTGTCTATGCGCGCTACGGGCGTTTCGCTCCGCCCGAGGCCGCGGATGGCCCCTGTCCCGAAAAGGAGATCGACGCTCTGGACTACGGCACGCTCTGCCCTCAGGTATCCTCCCGTCTGGACGCCCTTATCGGAAAGGTGCCGGGGCTGAGGATGGCGGAAGGCGAGCTGTGCCTGAGTGTCTATGCTCCGGAGGACGAGCACGCTGCGCATCCCGTAATGGTCTGGATACACGGCGGCTCGTACCTTTCCGGCGGCAGCGAGGACCCGCGCTACGGTGCGGAAAGACTCGTGCGCACGGGGGGCGTAGCAGTCGTCAAAGTCTCCTACAGACTCGGCGCCGAGGGCTGGCTGCATTGGCCGCAGGCGGCCAATCTGGGCCTGAGAGATCTGCATTGTGCGCTCGGCTGGGTGCATCGCAATATCCGCTATTTCGGCGGGGACCCCACCAATGTCACTCTTTTCGCCCAGTCTGCGGGTGCGCACGCTGTCGCTTCGCTCATCGCGACTTCCGGGGAGGGTTCGGAGTATGCCGCCTATGCATTCCCCGAGCGGGGTGCTGAGTGGGAGGCTGACTTGGGTGCTGAACGAGAGGCTGACCGGGATGCTGAGCGGAGGACCGGGCGGCTGTCCGGCACTCCCCTTTTCCGCCGCGCCGTACTGCAGAGCGCTCCGCTGGGCGTCACCATCACGCCCGGGGAGGCGGACAAGGTGCTTCTCGCTTTTCTGAAGGCACTCGGGAAGAGCACCTCGGAGGCTTCTGTGGCAGATGTCCTCGCGGCGCAGGAGAAGATCGTGAAGATGCGCAGGTCGCTGACCTTTATGCCGGTGCTTCCGGACAATATGCTCTGTCCCGAGTCCTGCAGGGGGCTGCGGATTTTCGCCACCTGCGGGGCGCAGGACGCTTCTCCTTATGCTCTCGGGCCTTTCGACAGGCTGTTTTCGCGCTGGCCCTCCATCGAGAGGGCGGTCAGCGCTCCGGTGGTGAGGAGTCTGACCCGCAAGATATTTATGGACGGGATGAAGGAGTATATCTCCCGTCTGATCGCTCTGGGGGTGGAGGCGCGTTCGCATATCATCCGCTGGCATCCGCCCGGAAGCGTAATGGGGGCCTGCCACTGCATCGAGCTGCCTTTCCTTCTCGGGGATTATGAAGACTGGAAGGATGCGCGGATGCTCCGGGGGATGACCCGTGAAGAGTATGAGAGCATCAGCTCGGAGCTGCTCAGCGCCTGGACCGCTTTCGCCCGGGACGGCAGCTGGCCGGAACTCTCCTTCTGAGGCCGGCTTCGGTGCGGACGGCACATTCTTCCGCTATTATTTCTTTATTCCGCTGAGATTCATTACTTTTGTCAGAGTTCCAAGCATTTGACCACCGTGAAGCGCAGAAAAAAGACCCCCGTACACGTCGATCCGGAGTACCTGAAGAAGCAACAGGCTTCGCTCAGGCGCACGCACCGACACGTCATCTATCTGAATGACAGAGAATTGGCCGCCATAGACGAATACTGCAGACAGTTCAAGGTGAAGCACAAGTCGGCTATGTTCCGCCAGGCCATAATGGAGCGGATTCTCGCCGTCCTCGACGAGAACCACCCGACCCTGTTTTAGAAGCGTATATGTACCTTAGCAGTTCACGGTCTTGTTCACGGTCTCATTATCGGCTTCGCGGCCATCACGTCAGGGCCGGAGAAAATCTCGTCTCCGATCTCCGGCATCTATTTGACGCCGGCGGGACTATGGCGATTCCCTGGAATATGATTGTCGATGTCCGAGGCCACATCGTTCAGCTGCACGCACCGAGGCCTTCTGATACAGAAGCGCTGTCAGCCGCTTTAGAAATCTGAAAAGACAAATCTGAAGCAGGTTATTCTTTGGATGTTTCTTAGACTCTGTCGAGTGATGAAATAATCCGTGATTCTCAGGAATCATTCCTCCGGAGCGTCGCGCCGGAGGACGAGACCGGTGTAGCTGTCTTTTTCTTCGAGGTGCTCGATGAAGGTCTCGATGATGACGGTGCCGTCTTTTCTCGGGACGAGGAAGAAGTCGTCCACTTCGGCCGGGACCAGAACTGTCTCGCCGGTGCGGAGGACGGGATTGGACGCGGAGCGGCCGGATGAATCCTCCTTCCGGTCGCTGCAGCTGATCTCGGCTTCGCCGGCTATGCAGCTGTAGATGATGAAGCTGTCGGAATGTACGGAGAGGACGCGGAAGCCGCTGCGCAGGTCTATCCTGTTCACTGTGAACTCTCTGCATCTTCCCAGAGGGGTGATGTCGGGCGAGACGGGAGGAGTCCCGGGCTGCATCGTCGGCTCGCGGTATGAATTGAAATCGATGAAGTCGAGCGCCTCCGTAAGGTTCAGCGAAGGGTCGAACTCCGTCTCGTCCGCTCCGCGTCCCCAGTCGCAGAGACAGAAGTCCAGAGGCGAGGACTGGGACACTTCCAGCATAATGACATTCTCCGCGCAGTGGACCGTGCCCGGCTCTATGAGATAGCCCTTGCCTTTTTCCGGATGCAGGGTGTTCAGAAGTGATTCCACGCTACCGTCCTGGCAGGCTCCGCAAAAGTCGGCGGGAGCGGTGTCGGACTTGAATCCCAGACTGATGCGAGAATCTTCGCCCTCATCCAGAATGTACCAGAACTTGGTCTTCCCGAGATGGTCGTAACGCTGCCGGGCTACGGTATCGTCCGGATGGACCATAAGCGGGGTACGCTGCACGGCATCGATGAGCCTTATGCAGAGCGGGAACTGCCGGCCGAAGAATTCGAAGACATTCTCCCCGACTATGCGGTCCAGATACATATCCATCAGCTCGCCGATGGTATTGCCCGCGAGCCAGCCTTCGAGCACCTGTGAGTCGCGATATCCGAGGTCTGCGAGTTCAAGACTTTCAGCTACTGCGGTATCCCTGGGCAATGGTTTTTCGTTTCCCTCCAGATC
>CAVKLO010000167.1:0-4598 GCA_963656985.1 Bulleidia sp.
CTCCACCGGCTCCATCCTCTTCATCGGCACCTACACGGGTGTCTGACGGGATGCCCGAGCACGTCGGGCGTGACAAAAGATCAGGTCGGGCATGATAAAACGCAGGTCGGGTTTGATGGCCCGACCTTCTCTGTCATTGCCGGCTCCGACCGGCAATCTCTGTATCCGGTCCTATTGTTTTTCTGAAACCTTTTACATACCTTTGCGGTAATTATACAAGAACAGCTGCCGGCCTATAGACTATAGGAATATAGCATATCTCTCACCCGGAAGACCGACAATGCGCACAAGTCGGATTCCAGACTGACACGACTGTTTCGGGAACGATGAAAACGGTCTGCATAAAGCAGAACCTAATTATAAGAAAGTTCCCGCCATCTCTCCCACCGCCCGGAATCCGGCGGACTCCATTCGAGAAACTGCAAATACACTGCATCGCTTCAGCACCGCTCTGATGCATTGCAAACAGCTTTTCCAAGTCAATGGACAACACTGAAACTGATGTTGACATTAGGCCCGAAGGCAATGTCCTGACCATCAACACCGGTTCCACTTCCACTAAAGTGGGGTATTATTCGGACGGGATGTGCATCTTCCACAGCAGGATAGAGCACAGCGCAGACGAGCTCGCGCACTTCTCCACCGTAATGGACCAGCACCGGCTCCGCCACCGCACCATAAGGGACTTTCTGGACGAGAAAAAGATTCCTCTCGCGGAAATCGATGTCGTGATGGCCCGGGGAGGGCTGATAACTCCCGTGATCACAGGAGTGTACGAGGTGAACGCGGATATGCGCGAAGTGCTGGAAAGCGGCCGCGACGGCATCCACGCCTGCAACCTGAGCGCAATCCTCGCAGACGACATCGCGCGGGAAGTGAACGAAGCGCGGACATTGACATTGGCGGAAAGCTCCGCCGCTTTCCGCCAATGCAGGGCCTACATCGCGGATCCGCCTATGGCGGACGAAATGCTCGAGGAGTGCAAGCTGGGCGGCATACCCGAATTTTCCAGAAAGACTCTTTTCCACGCTCTCAATTCGAGGGCCGTGGTGCGCCGCTATATCCGCGAAAGGGGTCGGATGCCGCGGCACCGCAGCCTCATCGTCGCGCATCTGGGAGGCGGAGTGACGGTGTCGCTGCACCGCGACGGAAAGGTGATCGACACTACGCACGGGCTCGGAGGCGACGGACCGATTACCCCGGAGAGGGCCGGAAGCTGCCCTCCGTTCGAGCTTATCGACCTGTGTTTCAGCGGGAAATACACCAGGGAGCAGATCCGCAGACGACTCGTGGGAGGCGGAGGGGCAGTCGCATATTTCGGCACCAGCAATATGGTGGAAGTGCAGAAGCTGGCGGACGGGGGTGACGCCAAGGCCCGAGTCTTCCTGCGGGCCTTCGTGCTGAACATCAGCAAGTACATAGCCGCCCTGGCCGCGACCGCAGACGGGAAAGTTGACGCGATAGTGCTGACCGGCGGGATAGCCCATAACGCACCGCTTATGGACAGGATAGCCCGGAAATGCTCTTTCATAGCCCCGGCGGTGGTGTACCCCGGCGAGGACGAGCTGAGCAGCCTCGCCGAATACGGATATATGATTCTCTCGGGAAGGACACATATTCACACTTACCATAAAGACCATCGCTTATGATAGACTGGGATACCCTGGGCTTCAACTACAGCCCCACAAACGGCATCGTTTACAGCCACTGCATCGACGGAATCTGGGAGGAGCCGTCCGTCAGTGAAGACTTCAGGATCGAGCTTCATCCTTTCGCCGGCATCCTACATTATTCGCAGTCCTGCTTCGAAGGCCTGAAAGTCTTCCGGGGCGTGGACGGCAAGGTCAGGATGTTCCGCCCGGAGAGGAACGCCGCGAGGATGGCGGACAGCGCGCGCTATCTGGATATGCCCTATCCGGGCACGGATCTTTTCATAGAAATGTGCATCCGCTGCGTGGAGTACAATTTCGAGCACATCCCTCCTCACGAGGCCGCCGCCTCCTCGCTTTATCTCCGCCCCGTCCTCTTCGGCATCAATTCCCAGCTGGGGATCCATTCGGCGCGGGACGTGATGTTCATCGTGATGAGCTCCCCGGTGAGCACCTATTCGGGAGCCGAAAGGCTCAGCACCCAGAAGGCCATAATCTCCCGGAACTATGACCGCGCCTCGGCCTTCGGCTCGGGGCGATACAAGCTCGGGGCGAACTACGCCCAATCCCTCAAGGCGTACAGCACCGCCCACGCCGCGGGATACGACGAGCTGCTCTTCCTCGACTCGGCGACCAAGACCTCCATAGAGGAGTTCGGCTCCTCGAACTTCTTCGCCATCAGGGGGAACAGCTACATAACGCCTTCCTCGAACAGCGTCCTGCCGTCCATCACGAACGACTGTCTGCGCCGCGTGGCCTCGGATATGGGAATGGACGTGCAGGTCAGGCCCATTCCGCTGAGCGAGATGGACACTTTCGAAGAGGTGAACTCCTGCGGCACGGCGGTGGTCATCTCCCCTATCGGCATACTGGACGACCGTCCTTATCTGGAAAGCCCGATTCTGACCAGGCGCTACACATTCGGTGACCCGCGCCGCTGCGGGCCTGTCAGCGAAAAGCTGTACCACAAAATCATCGGGATACAGAAAGGCCTGGAGGAGGACGTGTACGGATGGTGCAAAGTATTGGATATCAGTTAAGTTATTCGCGAATACCAAAATTTCGTCATCACTGGATAAATTACGCTTATGGCTAAAATTAGAGGCACTGTTGTCATCGACAGGGAAAGATGCAAGGGCTGCAACCTATGTGTGGTCGCCTGCCCATTGGACGTGCTCGCCCTGAGCACGAAGGAAGTTAACAGGAAGGGATACAATTTCGCTTATGAGGCACGGGACGGTGTCTGCACGGGATGCACATCCTGTGCGCTGGTCTGTCCCGACGGCTGCATAAGCGTTTATCGAATAAAGGAGGAATAGGATATGTCCGGAAATGAAACCACTTTGATGAAGGGGAACGAGGCCATCGCCCACGCCGCCATCAGATGCGGCTGCGACGGCTATTTCGGCTACCCCATCACTCCGCAGTCGGAAATCCTCGAGACACTGTCTGCGGAGAAGCCCTGGGAGACCACAGGTATGGTCGTGCTCCAGGCGGAGAGCGAACTCGCCGCCATTAATATGGTCTATGGCGGGGCCTGTACCGGAAAGAGGGTGATGACCTCATCCTCAAGCCCGGGAATCAGCCTTATGCAGGAGGGCATCTCGTATATGGCGGGGGCCGAACTCCCGGGCCTGATAGTGAACGTGATGAGGGGCGGACCGGGCCTGGGGACCATACAGCCGAGCCAGTCCGACTATTTCCAGTCCTGCAAGGGCGGCGGCCACGGAGACTACCGCCTGATAGTGCTCGCGCCGGCTTCCGTGCAGGAGATGGCGGACTATACGGACCTGGCCTTCGAACTGTCTTTCCGCTACCGCAATCCGGCGATGATTCTGGCTGACGGCATCATCGGCCAGATGATGGAAAAGCTTATCCTGCCGCCGTTCAAGCCTCGCCGCAGCGAGAAGCAGATAATCGCAGAGTGCCCTTGGGCCACGACTGGCCGCACTGCGGGGCGCGGCCCCAACATCATCACCTCTCTGGAACTGCGCCCTGAAGAGATGGAAGTCATAAACAGGCGGATCCAGACGAAATACAAGGTCATCGAGGAGAAAGAGGTGCGCTTCGAGAGCTATCTTCTGGACGATGCGGAATATGCCATCGTGGCCTTCGGTTCCGCCGCGAGAATCGCGAAGAAGAGCATCCTGGCGGCCCGCGAGAAAGGCATACGGGCGGGCCTTATGCGGCCTGTCACTCTGTGGCCATTCCCGTCGGAAGAGGTCTGCGCGCTGTCCCGGAGGGTGAAGGGCATACTGTCTCTGGAAATCAACGCCGGACAGATGGTGGAGGATATCGCTCTCGCTGCGCAGGGGCGCGTGCCTGTGCGTCATTTCGGCCGCCTCGGCGGCATAATCCCGACCCCGGACGAGGTGGTGGAGGTACTGGAAAGTGAACTTGTCAAATCCTGAACAATATGGACAGAGAATACATCATACGGCACGGGCGGCGGGTGTACGGAAAACCCGCTCTTATGAATGATGTCCCGATGCATTACTGCCCCGGATGCAGCCACGGGGTGGTGCACAAGCTGATCTGCGAGGCGGTCGAGGAGATGGGGATGACGGAGAAGACGATAGCCATATCTCCTGTAGGCTGCGCCGTCTTCGCCTACAAATACATAGATCTGGACTGGCAGGAGGCGGCCCACGGCAGGGCGCCTGCGCTGGCCTGTGCGGTGAAGCGCCTCTGGCCGGACCGGCTGGTCTTCACCTATCAGGGCGACGGAGACCTCGCCTGCATAGGCACGGCGGAGACCATCCACGCGCTCAGCCGCGCGGACAATATCGCCATAATCTTCATAAACAACGCCATCTACGGTATGACGGGAGGGCAGATGGCCCCCACGACGCTCTACGGGATGAAGACGGCGACCTGTCCTTGGGGCAGGCAGACGGACCTGCACGGCCATCCGCTCAGGATAACCGAACTGGCTGCGGCCCTGGAGGG
>CAVKLO010000168.1:0-4566 GCA_963656985.1 Bulleidia sp.
GTCCTGCAGCGGGACTGTCAATACAGGCGAGCCGGTAGCGGAAACATCCCTTGGGAAAATCAAAGGAGGACTCTCTGAAAGCAATCCACAGATAGCCGTCTATAAAGGCATCCCTTATGCCGTACAGCCTGTGGGCGAAAGGCGTTGGACACGTCCAGAACCTACTCCGCAGTGGGACAGCGTGATGGTAGCGCAGGAATTCGGCAAGATTTCCATCCAGCCGGCCCATACTGACCCCGAGTCGTTCTACACCAAGGAATTCTATTGGATGGGAGACCCCGAGATGGGAGAGGACTGCCTCCATCTGAACATCTGGACTCCCGCTGAGGCCGTGAACCATCCGGAAAAGAAACTCCCCGTGGCAATGTGGATTCACGGCGGGGCGTACATCAACGGCTGGGGCAATGAAGTCACTATGGACGGCGACGAATGGGCGAAGCGCGGAGTGATACTCGTCACCATAAATTACCGTCTCGGGACTCTCGGCTTTATGGCTAATCCTCTTCTGAACGCGGAAAACGAGAACGGCACATCCGGCAACTGGGGAACCCTCGACCAGATTGCGGCCCTCAAATGGATAAAGCGGCACATCTCCGCTTTCGGCGGCGATCCTGACAACGTAGGAATCTTCGGCCAGAGCGCGGGCGCGGCGAGCGTAAAGAATCTCATCAGTTCGCCACTTTCCAAGAATCTGATAAGCAAGGCCATAATCCAGAGCGGCGGCGGTGTGGGCCGTTTCATCGGCAGCAGCACCATAGAAGATGTGGCTAAAAGGGGCGAGGATTTTATGAAGTTCACGGGCTGCACCGATATGGAACAGATGCGCGCCCTAACACCGGAGCAGCTGAAGGAATATGAGGACGGCTACAAGGCCAAGACCCGCAGCTGGAGCCTTTTCAGCCCGGCAATCGACGGCTACGTCATAACCGGAGCTTTCAACGACCTGGCCCTCAGCGGCGAACTCGCCGACATCCCTTATATGATAGGAAGCAACTCCGATGATATGGGAGATATGCGCGGCCAGACCACGCGCTTCGCCTCAGTCCAGGATTCCCTCCACAGGAAGCCCGTATATGTCTATCATTTCGAAAGGCGGCTTCCGGGAGACGAGTCCGGGGCGTTCCATTCCGCAGAGCTCTGGTACGTGTTCGGAACCCTCGCCAGGAGCTGGCGGCCATTCACGGAGCAGGACTATGCCCTGAGCGCGAAAATGCTGGACTATTGGACGAATTTCATCAAGACCGGCGATCCGAACGGCGAGAATGCGGGCAGCTGGAAGCCTTGTACAGGAGACCGGGAGGAAATTAAAACACTGGACGTAAAATAGACCGGAATCCCGAAAACACCGGACGTAAAATAGACCGGATCCCGAAAAAAACCGGACGTGAAACAGATCGGGTCCCCGAATAGAGAATTATTGACTTTCAAATAGATATGAAAACAATCACAAAACTTGCATTGGCCGCGGCGTTCTGCGCAGCGGCCGCGCTCCCGGCCTCCGCGCAGAGCTGGGGTGTGCGCACTCCGAACGACACTCTGCGCTCCGTACGCTTCGTCGGCGGCGACGCCGTGTTCAGCATCTACGCACCCAAGGCGCGGCAGGTCTCGATTGCCGGTGACGGCGACTTGATTCCGTATTTCGGCGAGAACGTGCCGAAGGTGGAGGAGCGGCCCGACGGTGTCTGGACATTCACGATAAAGAACGTCAAGCCGGGCAGCTACCGCTATCATTTCATCGTGGACGGCGTCAGCGTGTTCGATCCGAAGAACGAGCTTGCGGGCGAGACCTCCGCGATCGCGAACATCGGTGACGGAAGCGAGTACTTCGCGCTTAAGGACGTGCCGCACGGAGCGGTGAGCCGGAGATACTATTGGAGCGAGACTCTCGGCTGCTACAGGCGTATGCACGTCTGGACTCCGGCCGACTACGAGACTTCGAAGAAGAAGCTCCCTGTGCTCTACCTCATCCACGGCGGCGGTGACACGGACAATTCCTGGCCGGGTGTGGGCGCTGCCGGGTTCATCCTCGACAACCTTCTCGCCGAGGGGAAGATGCAGCCTATGATTGTCGTGATGCCGAACGGAACTATCGAAGGCGTGCCGAACGAGGTGCCTCCGTTCGCGCAGGATATGGTGAAATCCATAATTCCATTTGTCGAGAGCAATTATCCGGTCCTGACCGACCGCAGGCATAGAGCCATCGCGGGCCTCTCGATGGGCGGAATGGAAACGATGGAGACGGCCTTCTGCAATCCGGATATGTTCTCCTACGTGTGGGTGCTCAGCTCGTCGTTTATGCCGGGATCTGACCCTGCCGCCGAGTCCAGACGTCTGAACGTCAAGCAGAACGCTGAGAAGATGAACCGGAATTTCGTCCAGCTGACCTTCGCGCAGGGCGGACCCGCCGACATCGCGTACCGCAACTGTCAGAACACGCTCAAGCAGCTCGACGCCGACGGCCTGAAGTACGAGTACATCGAGAACTCGCAGGCCGGCCACAGCTGGACCACCTGGCGTGCAGACCTCTACACGCTCGCGCAGCGCATTTTCAAATGAAGGCGCGGCCGCACCCGCTGTGCGGCCAATACGAAAACGGCCGGCGGCTGCTTAGAAACGTGAAATAAACTGCTTCAGATGGTGCAGGTTATTATTTGAAGGTTTCTTAAGCGATACCTGAAAACTAAGTGGTACCAGAAAACTAAAGAAAAAAGAAAGTTTTTATAATTTTTAAATATGAAGAAAGTATTTATCATTATTGCAGCAGCCATAATGGCTCTTCCGGTCTCCGCACAGGAGCTCACGAATTTCGCCCTCGGCGGACGCAAAGCCATAGTGTCTCCCGAAGTCAACAATGGCAGCGTGACATTCCGCCTCAAGGCGGACTACGCCACGCAGGTAACTATGTACGGCTCCTGGATGGCTGGCTACGGCGATGAGATCGCACTCACCAGAGGTCCCGAGAACGTATGGGAAGTGACCATTCCCGCTCCGTCTCCGGAAATCTATACCTATAATTTCTATGTGGACGGGACTTCCGTAAGCGACCCTTCGAATGTCCTTATGCAGCGTGACGGAACCCGTTACCTGAGTATGCTTCTGATCGACGGAGAGCGTTCGCAGAACTATCGTGAGGCGGCCCACAGGGGCACCGTCTCCCACGTATGGTATGACAGCGCACTGCTCGGCATAAACCGCCGTATGACCGTCTATACCCCTTACGGCTACGAGACGTCTAAGAAGACCAAATATCCTGTCCTCTACCTTCTCCACGGAGGCGGCGGCGACGAGGAAGCCTGGACCTCGATGGGCCGCGCGGCGCAGATCCTCGACAATCTCATCGAGAAGGGTCTCGCAAAGCCTATGATTGTGGTTATGCCTAACGGCAATCCGGGCCAGCAGGCCGCCTGCACGCTGAGTCTTCCTGTAAAGAACATAGACAGAAACGACCCGCAGTATGCAAACGCCTATGTCACCAGCCTCGTCAAGGAGATCATTCCTTTCGTCGAGAAGAACTACCGCGCCATCCCGAACAAGTCCGCCAGAGCCATCGCGGGCCTTTCGATGGGCGGCGGTCACACCACAAGCGCCACGATGCTCTTCCCTGGCGTGTTTGACTACATCTGCCCTATGTCCTGCGGACTGCTTGACGGAGAGGGCGTGGACGCTCAGATGCAGGGCATCAAGAAGGCCGGCTACAAGCTCTACTGGATCGGCTGCGGCACGGCGGACTTCGTCTGGCCGGGCACCGAGACTATGGTCAAGGTTCTCGAGCGCAACGGTATGGAGTACACTCTCTTCGCCTCTGACGGCGGACACGTGTGGTACAACTGGCGCTACTACCTGAACACCTTCGCCCAGCTGCTTTTCAAGTAGCGGGTTCATCTTCACATCTTTATTTTTGGCGGAAATAAGGCATTTTTATGCCGTTTCCGCCAAAAATAATTTCACAAAAGCGAACTGAGAGCCAAATATGAATATGATACACAAACTTCTTTCTATCGCGGCGCTCGCCTTGACGCTTTCCGTCGGGGCGGAGGCGCAGCAGGTGCTGAAATTCCGGGCGCCGGTAACATCTCCGGAAATCAATCCGGACCATTCCGTGACTTTCAGATACAGAAATCCCAAGGCGGTCACTGTGCAGCTCCAGGGAGATATGTTCTCCGACGGAAAGCCCGTGGAAATGACCGAGGGACCCGACGGGGTGTGGACCTGCACCACGGCCCCGCTCGAAGGCGAACTCTACCTCTACAGTTTCATCGTCGACGGTATGCGGACGGCAGACCCGTCCAATATTTACCTTAACCGCGACATTGCGACTTGGACGAATTTTTTCACTCTGAGCGTGGAAAAGAATGACAAGGGTTGGTATTATGAAACCCACGACATTCCGCACGGCACTCTTTCCAAAAGATGGTACGACAGCCCGACGCTCGGAACGACAAGGCGCATATCCGTCTATACCCCGGCCGGCTATGAATCCGGCAGGGACAAGCTTCCGGTCCTCTACCTTCTTCACGGTTCCGGCGGAGATGAGCGGCACCCAGTACAGCACGCTGACTGCTCTGC